>NZ_SDFT01000307.1:0-1089 GCF_004916815.1 Pantoea sp. R102 | reverse complement strand
CAGCGCGCCGTTTAGCGCCAGCTCACCCAGGAACTCATAATGGGCCAGCTTATCGCCTGGCAGCTGCTCTGAGGCCGCGAGAATGGCGATAGCGATCGGCAGGTCGTAGCGCCCACCCTCTTTAGGTAAATCAGCTGGCGCGAGATTAATGGTGACGCGCTTCGCCGGAAAGGTGAAACCGCTATTGATAATGGCGCTGCGCACGCGTTCGCGGGCTTCTTTGACGGTAGTTTCCGGCAGACCAACCAGTGTCAATGCTGGCAGACCGTTGCTGATATGCACTTCAATCGTCACCAGTGGAGCCTGCACTCCGAGCGCCGCGCGTGTTAATACTTTCGATAAAGACATAACCGCTCCTTGTTGCCTTTATCCTTGCTGAAAAAAATCCACACGGCGACCGCTGAAACTATCATCCTGAAGCGGTATTCAGGAAAATCGCTGCGCTTTTCATCCTGTTCATTAATTTTCGCAGCCAGATCGCAAAAGCAAAATAACGGTTGCGTCGCGGGCGTAATGAATAATTATCACAAATGCGAATAACCTTTTACTTACAAAGCGATAACGCACGTCAGCTGCGCGCGTCATAAAATTTTCCGATGAAAATTATTGTAAATCCCCTGCTAACTATGGTAACTCTGTAGGTATTACTTCGAACTAACGAAAAAACAGACGACACATGAAAGCCCTTCTACAAGTGATTAGCCTAGTCGTGATTAGCGTGGTGGTGATTATTAACCCACCGTGCGGGGCTACGCTTGGAGAAAGAAAGGCTTAAAAATCAAGCCTGGAATTCGAAAAACCCCCGCACCGTAAGGTCCGGGGGTTTTTTTTCGACCAGACGAAATATCAGCGAATCAGCGAGGAACAGATTATGAGCAGTAGCATAAAATTCTGTTGTTCCAACAGGAATACAGGAGAATAACCATGACAGGTGCACAGTGGGTAGTTCAGGCTTTACGCGCGCAGGGTGTCGACACAGTGTTTGGTTATCCTGGCGGAGCAATCATGCCAGTGTACGATGCGCTCTACGATGGCGGCGTGGAACATCTACTGTGTCGTCATGAACAAGGTGCGGTGATGGCAGCGATC
>NZ_SDFT01000306.1:0-1026 GCF_004916815.1 Pantoea sp. R102 | reverse complement strand
GCTGCTGCGCGCAGCGTTAACCTGTCGCGACGGTTAAAAGGCAACAAGCGGCTGACGAATTCCCTGCAAACGCCGTGTGTTAAAGTGTGAATTGTTATGTTATAACGTAATTGGTTCGATGATAGTGTAACGGTTTATTCGGAAAATTTAATGAAATCAATGCAAAATTTGCTGATCGCTGCGGCGCTCGGCCTGGCTTCCTGCGCCGTTATGGCGGCGAGCACACCCGAAAAACCGGTGCGGATTGCCGCACCGTTTGAAATTAAAGGCAGCGATCCGGCGCTCTCCGGCGACATTCTGTTACGTATGGATGTGGTTGAAACGCTGGTAGAAGTGGACGAACGTGGCGAGCCGGTGGCGGCGCTGGCGCAGCGCTGGCAGGTCTCTGACGATGGGCTGCGCTGGCAGTTTCAGCTGCGCGACGGCGTGCATTTTCATGATGGCTCGCTGCTGGATGCGGTTGCCGTGGTGAAATCACTCAACACCGCACGCGGCAAAGCGGGCTTACTGGACAAAACGCCAATCGCCGACATCAGCGGGGCAGGGCAGCTTGTCACCATCACGCTGCGTGAACCCTTCACGCCGCTGCTGTCAGTCCTGGCGGAAAGCCGCTCGCAAATCCTCGCACTGGCCAGCTGGGATGCGCAGGGCAACATCACGCGCATTATTGGCAGCGGACCGTTTAAGCTTACCTCCTTCCAGCCGCCGCAGTCGCTGACGGTGGCGCGCTTCGCGGATTACTGGGGCGAGAAACCGGCGATTGCCGCCGCCAGCTATCTGGCGACCGGCCGCGCGGAAACCCGTGCGCTGCTGGCAGAAAGCGGTGATGCAGATTACGTGTTTAACCTTGATGCCGCCAGCCGGCAGCGGCTGGCACGCAAAGCGTCGCTGCACATCCCGGCGATTCCGGTGCCGCGCACGTTGATGCTGAAGCTTAATCTGGCCGATCCGCTGCTGGCGGAACAGCCGGTGCGTGAGGCGATCAGCATGGCGATCGATCGCAACGCGCTGGCGCAGGCGGTGCTG
>NZ_SDFT01000305.1:0-3303 GCF_004916815.1 Pantoea sp. R102 | reverse complement strand
TGCGCTGGCCGCGCTGTCAAGGTAGGCCAGCGGATGTCCGTTGACCTCACGACTCAGAATCGGAAACTCCGCTCTGACTCGTTCGAGATCGAAACTCATGACTCAACTCCCGGGAAACGGTCGGTAATACGTTGCAGTACCACCTGACGCAGCGCGTCATCTTCCAGCGCTTCCGTCAGTTCAGCGGCGAAAGCATGGATGATCATCTGCTGCGCCGCGTCTTCGGCGATGCCGCGCGAGCGCAGGTAGAACATCTGCTCGTCGTCGATGCGACCGATAGTCGCGCCGTGGCTGCACTTGACGTCATCGGCGTAGATTTCCAGCTGCGGCTTGGTGTCCACTTCCGCCAGGCGACCGAGCAACAGGTTATTATTGGTCATCTGGCCATCAGTTTTCAGCGCGTGCTGTGCCACTTTGATGTGGCCGTTAAACACCGAGCGCCCTTTGTCACGCGAAATGGTTTTGTGCAGCTGGCGACTCAGGCAGTGGCCTTTGTTGTGCTCCAGATAGCTGCGCGTATCCGCCACTTCGCTGCCTACCGGCAGCACCAGGCTGTTCAGCGACAGCTGGGTGTTCTCACCGTTCAGCTGCACGCTGGTGTTATGACGCGACAAACCGGCACCCAGCAGGAAGCTGGTGCTACTCACCTGCGCGTCACGGCCAATCACGATGTCGTTGTGCGCAAAGTGGTAGCTGCTGCTCTCTTCAAACGCCAGCTTGGTATGCTTCAGCTGCGCATTGTCGCCCACCGCAAAGGTAAAGCGCGCGCCGGTGAAGTGGGCGCTGCCATTCAGCGTCACGTAATGCTCGATCACCTGCGCTTCCGCGCCGGACTCCAGCTCCAGATGGTGACGATGATGCACCGTATTCAGCGCATCCGCCTGGCCGCTGGTTATGTGCAGCAGATAGAGCGGCTGCGCTGCAGCTTTGCCGCGCGGCAGACGAATCGAAGTCACCTCTTCCGCCAGACTTTCCGTCAGGTGCAGGAACACCTCCGGCTGTACCGCGGCCGGTAACGGACGTCGCTCAGCGGCACGGCTGTGCTGCACGTCAAACAGACCGGTGTCACGCGCGCTCAGCTCAGGCTGGAAGCGACCGTCGACGAACACCAGGCAAATCGCGTCCAACGGCAGCGCCAGCGCAGCTACCTGCTCAGCGCTCACGCCTGGCGCTTCCGCCTGCACGAACTGCTGTGCCAGCAGGCTGTCCAGCGCGGTGTATTTCCAGTTTTCATGCTTGCGCGTCGGCAGGCCGACACGCATCAATTGCTGCCAGTGCTGCTGTGCCTGCAGCGAACGCTGTTCGCCGCGTGACTCAAACAGGTGATGCCACTGCTGCAGCGCGTTATCACTCCTGGTCGGTAAGCCAGCCATAGCCTTGCTCCTCCAGCTGTTTCACCAGCGTAAAGTCACCAGACTTCACGATTTTGCCCTGATACAGCACGTGCACGTGATCTGGCTTGATGTAATCCAGGATGCGCTGGTAGTGCGTTACGATGATGAATGAGCGCTTGCCGTCGCGCAGGCTGTTTACGCCTTCTGCAACAATTTTCAGCGCATCGATATCCAGACCGGAGTCGGTTTCATCGAGGATGCACAGCTCAGGCTCCAGCGCCGCCATCTGCAGGATGTCGTTACGCTTCTTCTCACCGCCGGAGAAGCCGACGTTGACGGAACGGGTCAGCAGATCTTCCGGCATCTTCAGCAGCTTGATCTTGTCTTCGATGAAGTCCTGGAAGTCGAAACGGTCCAGCTCTTCCTGCTCACGGTATTTACGCACCGCATTGACTGAGGTCTGCAGGAAAAACTGGTTGCTGACGCCCGGGATCTCGACCGGGTACTGAAACGCCATGAAGATGCCTTCACCGGCACGCTCTTCCGGCTCCAGCTCCAACAGGTCTTTGCCTTTAAAGGTCACGGAACCGCCGGTGATTTCATAATCTTCACGACCGGCCAGCGTGGCAGACAGGGTGCTCTTGCCGGAACCGTTCGGGCCCATGATGGCATGCACTTCGCCCGGCTTAACATCGAGGTTCAGACCGCGCAAAATCTCTTTGTCTTCAACGCTAACCTGTAAATCTTTAATGCTTAACATACTCTTTCCTTCACATTGCTTCCGGCAACGCGTGTGGCATCAGCCGACACTGTGCTCAAGGCTGATCGCTAACAATTTTTGCGCTTCCACGGCAAATTCCAGTGGCAGCTCGGAGAAAACGTCTTTGCAGAAGCCGTTGACGATCATCGAGATCGCATCTTCTTCGCTAATGCCGCGCTGCAGGCAGTAGAACATCTGATCTTCACCGATGCGCGACGTCGTGGCTTCGTGCTCAAGCTGCGCGCTGTTGTTGCGCGTTTCCACGTACGGGAAGGTGTGCGCACCGCAGTCCGGCCCAATCAGCATCGAGTCACACTGGGTGAAGTTACGCGCGTTAGTCGCGGTCGGCATGATTTTCACCAGGCCGCGGTAGGTGTTCTGGCTCTTACCGGCCGAGATACCTTTCGAGATGATGGTCGATTTGGTGTTTTTACCAATGTGAATCATCTTGGTACCGGTATCGGCCTGCTGGCGACCGCTGGTCAGCGCGACGGAGTAGAATTCGCCCACTGAGTAATCACCGCGCAGGATGCAGCTCGGGTATTTCCAGGTGATGGCTGAGCCGGTCTCGGACTGCGTCCACGACATTTTGCTGTGCTCGCCTTCACACAGCGCACGCTTGGTCACGAAGTTGAGGATACCGCCCTCGCCTTCTCCGCCCGGGAACCAGTTCTGCACCGTGGAGTATTTCACTTCGGCGTTTTTGTGGATGATCACTTCAACCACCGCTGCGTGCAGCTGGTAGGTGTCGCGCACCGGCGCTGAACAGCCTTCGATGTAGCTGACGTAGCTGTCTTCATCAGCAATCAGAATGGTACGTTCGAACTGGCCGGTTTTCGCCGCGTTGATGCGGAAATAGGTCGACAGCTCCATCGGGCAACGCACGCCTTTCGGGATGTAGACGAAGGTACCGTCGGACGCCACCGCCGAGTTGAGCGCAGCAAAGAAGTTATCGTTGTGCGGCACCACGGTGCCAAGATACTTCTGTACCAGCTCAGGATGATCGTGGATCGCTTCACCGAAGGAGCAGAAAATAATGCCCTGCTCAGCCAGCTTGTCACGATAAGTGGTCGACACGGACACCGAGTCGAAAATGGCGTCCACCGCCACTTCTCTGCCTTCACGCACCGGCACGCCCAGCTGGTTAAACGCGTCTTCCACTTCTTTGGTCAGGTAATCGCTGGAGGCGACGCTGCCGGACGTCTGGGT
>NZ_SDFT01000304.1:0-1082 GCF_004916815.1 Pantoea sp. R102 | reverse complement strand
TGGCTGGCCTGCTCGGCGGGGGCCTGCTGGTGTTCGCCGACTGGTGCGGCCGCATGCTGGCCTTCCCGGATCAAATCCCGGCGGGCCTGATGGCGACCTTCTTCGGCGCGCCGTATTTTATCTGGTTACTAAGGCGCGCTTAGTGAAGCGGGGCGCTATGAATGGCGCCCCGGCTGGTTTACAGCTGCGCGAAGCAGCGGCGGGCGGCATCGACGGTGCGCTGAATATCTTCCTGGCTGTGCGCCAGGGACATAAAACCGGCCTCATAGGCCGATGGCGCGAGGTAAACACCTTCCTGCAGCATCAGATGGAAGAAACGCTTAAAGCGCTCCACATCGCACTTTGTCACGTCGGCGTAGCAGGTCACGCTGTCGGCGTCGGTGAAGAAAATACCGAACATGCCACCGACGTGGTTCACCACCAGCGGGATATTTTCCGCCTCTGCCGCCGCCAGCAGGCCAGCACACAGCTGGTCGGTGAGCGCGGTTAAGGTCGCATGGGTGCCAGGCTGCGCAATCTGCGACAGGCAGGCAAAACCGGCGGCCATGGCAATCGGGTTGCCGGACAGCGTACCCGCCTGATACACCGGGCCAGTGGGGGCCAGCGCGGCCATCACTTCGCGGCGGCCGCCAAAGGCACCAACCGGCATACCGCCGCCGATGATCTTGCCGAGACAGGTCAGGTCTGGCGTAACGTCGTAATACGCCTGGGCACCGCCCAGCGCCACGCGGAAGCCGGTCATCACTTCATCAATAATCAGCAGCGCGCCAAACTCATCGCACAGCGCACGCAGGCCCGGCAGGAATTCCGGCTGCGGCGGGATACAGTTCATGTTGCCCGCCACCGGTTCGACGATAATACAGGCGATCTCTTGCGGATACTGCTCAAACGCCGCGCGCACCGAGTCGAGATTGTTATAGGTGCAGGTCAGGGTGTGACGGGCGAAATCCGCCGGCACGCCTGGCGAGTTGGGCTGGCCGAGGGTCAGCGCACCGGAACCGGCTTTCACCAGCAGGCAGTCAGCGTGGCCGTGGTAGCAGCCCTCAAATTTGATGATCTTGTCACGCTGGGTGAAACCGCGC
>NZ_SDFT01000303.1:0-5792 GCF_004916815.1 Pantoea sp. R102 | reverse complement strand
CCAGCACGCGCAGCGGATTGGTATACATACGGCGTTTGCAATCTTCGTCCAGCACCTCTTTATGCTGTTCGAGGAAGGCCACCAGCGCGCTGCGGTAGTTGGCGCGCGCGTCAAGTGAACCGATGGAGTTCAGTTCCAGCTCAACGTGGTCAGCAATCCCCAGCGCTTTCCACCAGCGATGGGTCAGCATGATCAGCTCGGCGTCCACGTCAGGCCCCTGCAGGCCAAACACTTCCACACCCATCTGGTGAAACTGGCGATAGCGCCCCTTCTGCGGACGCTCGTAGCGGAACATCGGACCGATGTACCACAGGCGCTGCTCCTGATTGTACAGCAGACCATGTTCGATACCGGCGCGCACGCAGCCTGCGGTGCCTTCCGGACGCAGCGTCAGGCTTTCGCCGTTGCGGTCTTCAAAGGTGTACATCTCTTTTTCAACCACGTCGGTGACTTCACCGATCGCGCGGCTGAACAGTGGGGTTTGCTCGACGATTGGCAGACGGATTTCACTGTAGCCGTAGCTGGCCAGCACCTGCTTCAGGGTGCCCTCAATACGCTGCCAGATGGCGGTATCTGCCGGCAGGTAATCGTTCATCCCGCGAATCGCTTGAATATTCTTCGCCACGTTAGAATCTCTTAATACAAAAAAACCTGTCCGGCATCATACCTTATGAGGATGAAACCGCACAGGTTCAATCACAACTGGCGTGCGCCGGGCGCACACCGTCCTTTATTTTTCCAGCTGCTGCACGTTGATGCGGCGGCTCTCGTCCAGCATGGTGGCTTTCGCACGAATGCGCGCTTCCAGCTGATCGATCATGTCATTGTTGTCGAGGCGATCGCGCTGGCGCACGCCATCTTCGTAGAAACCGCTCTTCTTGTTGCCGCCGGTGACGCCGAGCGTCGAGACCGTGGCTTCGCCGGGACCGTTCACCACGCAGCCAATGATCGAGACGTCCATCGGCGTGATGATGTCTTCCAGCCGCTCTTCCAGCGCGTTCACCGTGCCAATGACGTCAAACTCCTGGCGCGAACAGGTCGGGCAGGCGATGAAGTTGATGCCGCGTGAGCGGATGCGCAGTGATTTCAGGATGTCGTAGCCGACTTTCACTTCTTCAACCGGGTCGGCGGCCAGCGAAATGCGCAGCGTATCGCCAATCCCTTCCGCCAGCAGCAGACCAAGGCCGATCGCTGATTTCACCGCACCCGCACGCGCGCCACCGGCTTCGGTGATGCCAAGGTGCAACGGCTGATCGATGGCTTTTGCCAGCAGACGGTAAGATTCCACCGCCAGGAACACATCGGAGGCTTTGACGCTCACTTTGAACTGGTCAAAGTTGAGGCGATCGAGGTGATCAACATGACGCATCGCGGATTCGAGCAGCGCCTGCGGCGTTGGCTCACCGTATTTTTCCTGCAGATCTTTTTCCAGCGAACCGGCGTTAACGCCGATACGAATCGGAATATTGTGGTCACGGGCGCAATCCACTACCTGGCGAATACGCTCGTTGTTACCGATGTTGCCCGGGTTAATGCGCAGGCAATCGACGCCGTACTCGGCCACTTTCAGAGCGATGCGGTAGTCAAAGTGAATGTCCGCTACCAGCGGCACGTTGACCTGCTGCTTAATCAGTTTGAAGGCTTCCGCCGCATCCATGGTGGGCACGGACACACGCACGATATCCACGCCGACGCGCTCCAGCTGACGGATCTGATTCACCGTGGCTTCGACGTCCGTGGTACGGGTGTTGGTCATTGACTGAACGGCGATAGGCGCGCCATCGCCAACCGGCACCTTGCCGACGTAAATACGTGTAGATTTGCGACGGATAATGGGTGCTTCGTTATGCATATTCTCTCTCCACAATTACCCGGAAAGCGCGCTGCGCGTTATTGCGCACCCAGCGTCAGACGGGCAACCTGGTTATTACGGATAAAACGACTTAAATCAACGGGCTGATTCTGATATTGCACGTCAACCGCACCCGGAGCGCCAATTTTCAGACGATACGGAGCGGTGCCGGACAGGCTGAGTTTACCGCCGCTACGTTGCAATCCGCTGAACAGCTTCTTACCGGTCGCATCGGTGACTTCCAGCCAGCAGTCTGCTTTGAAGTTCATCACCACGGCGTTAGGATCGCCCGCGGGCTGGCTGACGGCAGCGGTACCGGTTGGCATTGAGCCTGCCGGCACGCTGTTGGCCGGCGCCGGTGAGGTGGCCGCTGGCGGTGCGTTGTCAATCGGCGCCTGGCTCGGAGACACCACCGCGTTGTCGCTGCTGGTTGCCGTGTTGCTGCTGGTCGCTGCTGGCGCACTGCTGGTAATGCCAGCGTTGTCTGGCGTGCTGACCGCACCGGCACCGGTGTCAATCGGGGTACCGGCCGCGTTAGTGTCGCTGTCGGTAGTGCTGTCCGTGCTGTTGTCACCCAGCGGAATCGACTGGCTGTTGTCGCTGCTGCTGCCGTTCTGGTCAGCCATCGACACCAGATCCGCCTGCGAGGCTTTATGGTTCTGCCACCACCAGGCGCCGGTCAGGCCGACCACCACGAAAATCACCAGCCAGGTGAAGATCATCAACCAGCCGTCACGCTTTTTACGACGCTTACCCAGTGAGAAGCTCTGCATCGGCTCAATTTTCGCCGCACGCACCGGAGCCTGCTTCGCCATCATCGGCAGCAGGTCATCTTCAGGTACATGCACCAGACGCGCATAAGAGCGAATGTAGCCGCGCAGGAAGGTCGAGGCCAAATCCGCCGGGGATTTATCCTCTTCAATATCACGCACGGTAGAAAGTTTCAGGCACAGGCGCTCAGCGACGTTTTGCTGGGTCAGCCCCATCTGCTCACGGGCCAGACGCAGGCGTTCACCTGTGGAATGTACTGCAGAATTCTCTTGAGTGGCTTCAGTATTCATTAGCTAAATAACGCTGGTACTGTATCGATTGTGGAAAACTTCGCGCCAACCGGTCGCCATAACGTGTAACGTCAGCAGCGTTTCCCTGTTGCGCGGCGAAACGTATCTGTAACCCCAGACTCTCTGCCGTTGCCGGCAAATGCTGATGGTAAACTTCTAAAAGCAGCGGCACTGAAGCCCACTGCTGCTGTTCAAGCCGTCGTTCCACTTCCGTCAGCAGCATACTGCCCTGCTCCGGTGCGGCATCCAGCGCGAGATCGAACTGCTGGCGCGCGGCGCGATCCTCTCCCGCCTGCAGGTAACAATAGCCCGAAAACAGCAGGGCATCCTGAGCGGCGTCGCTGTGCTGCGCTTCAGTTGCCAGCTTAAACTGTTGATGCGCTTCGTCATACTGCCTCAAACCGCAGAGAAACGCACCGTAATTGTTAGCCACATAACCATTCAGCGGCGCTAACTGCTGCGCGCGCTGGTAGTAATGGCGCGTCCGGGCATTATTCTGCTGTGCCTGCGCGACGCGCGCAAGCGCCAGCGGCACCCGGTAATCGCGCGGCGCGGCCTGCTGCGCGCGCAGCAAATTGCGCTGCGCCGCGGCATAATCCTTCACCGCCAGATAGTGCAATCCCAGCTGCAGCCGGATATCAGCCGCGCCGTGCCGCGCCGGTGCTTCGACACACCCGGTTACAACAAAGCCGGCCAGCAGCGCGGCGGGTAATCCTTTACGCATCTCAGTCTCTCCCTGTCAGTTCAGCGCAGAGACTGCCATGCCTGACGCCCGATGCGTAGCAGCGGGCGCGATCTTTCAGAGCGCCTTCACAGAGATGGCTTCACCGGCCATTTTTTTACGCAGCGTACGCTTGGTGCGGTCGATAACATCGCCGGCCAGCTGACCACAGGCGGCATCAATGTCGTCGCCGCGCGTTTTACGCACGATGGTGGTGAAACCGTACTCCATCAGCACTTTGGAGAAGCGGTCAATACGGCTGTTCGAGCTGCGGCCATACGGCGCGCCCGGGAAGGGGTTCCACGGAATCAGGTTGATCTTGCACGGCGTCTCTTTCAGCAGCGCCGCCAGCTCATGCGCATGTTCGGTGCTGTCGTTGACGTGATCCAGCATCACGTACTCAATGGTCACGCGGCCCTGATTAGCGTTGGATTTGCCAATGTAGCGCTTCACCGCCGCCAGGAAAGCTTCGATGTTGTACTTTTTGTTGATTGGCACGATGTCATCGCGGATGGTGTCATTCGGTGCGTGCAGCGAAATCGCCAGCGCCACGTCGATCATATCGCCGAGCTTGTCCAGCGCCGGCACTACGCCCGAGGTCGACAGCGTCACGCGACGTTTGGAGAGGCCGAAACCGAAGTCATCCAGCATGATCTCCATCGCCGGCACCACGTTGGTGAGGTTAAGCAGCGGCTCGCCCATGCCCATCATGACCACGTTGGTGATCGGACGCTGGCCGGTCACTTTAGCGGCACCGATAATTTTTGCCGCGCGCCATACCTGACCGATGATTTCAGACACGCGCAGGTTACGGTTAAAGCCCTGCTGCGCGGTCGAACAGAATTTACACTCCAGCGCACAGCCTACCTGCGAGGAGACGCACAGCGTGGCGCGGTCGGCTTCCGGGATATACACGGTTTCCACCAGCTGATCGCCGACACGAATCGCCCACTTGATGGTGCCATCGCTGGAGCGCATCTCTTCCGCCACTTCCGGCGCACGAATTTCAGCGCGCTGCATCAGCTTGCCACGCAGCACTTTATTGATGTCTGTCATCTGCTCGAAATCATCGCAGCAGTAGTGGTACATCCACTTCATGACCTGATCGGCACGGAACGGTTTTTCGCCCATCTCAACAAAGAATTCGCGCATCTGCTGACGGTTAAGATCCAGCAGGTTAATTTTTTCGTTTTTCGGGGAAACAACCACGGGGGAAGCGGACGACGGCGTCACAATCTGTTCGGACATAATGTTCTCTGGCCTCGTTGTTACACGTTACGGCTCTGGTTAAGAATAGGAAAAAAACAGCGCCCTCGCTGAGCCAGGCTCAACAAGGGCGCATAATTGTACTACATCTGCTGCGTGATGCCAGGGGAACGTCTTAGCCACCGGTTACAAGGTGTAAAGACGTCTGTCCGCATCCGCTACCGCGCACTTAGCGGGTACGTGGGCAGACTTCGTTTTCTGCGAAGAAGTAAGCGATTTCGCGTGCCGCAGATTCTGCAGAGTCAGAACCGTGGGTGGCGTTTTCGGTGAAGCTGTCTGCGTAGTCAGCACGCAGCGTACCGGCCAGCGCGTTGTCCGGGTTAGTTGCACCCATCAGATCGCGGTGACGCTGGATAGCGTTTTCGCCTTCCAGAACAGATACCACAACCGGGCCAGAAGTCATGAACTCAACCAGACCATCAAAGAACGGGCGGCCTTTGTGCTCCGCGTAGAAGCCTTCAGCCTGCTCTTTGGTCAGGTGCAGCATTTTCGCACCAACGATTTTGAAGCCAGCGCTTTCGAAACGGTTGTAGATAGCACCAATCACGTTCTTAGCGACGGCGTTTGGTTTGATGATGGAGAAAGTGCGTTCGATTGCCATGATTACCTCTGATTAGCATCCTGAAGAAACCGGGAACCCGCTCCCGGTAAGAAAACGCGCCGATTATAGGGAGATCGGCGCGCCTTGCCTATGAGTGAAGAGAGGAATTATTGAAAATAATTGATTTCTGTCGGGGCAAACACGCAAAAAATATGCCATAGCGCTGCGTTTAGCCACGCGTGAAGGACACCGAAGCCAGCTGCCCGGCCTCATCCATCACCACCAGCTGATAACGACCGGGCTCGCGCAGCACCAGCGAGGCGCTGTTTTTTCCCGCCGCCAGCTCCACCG
>NZ_SDFT01000302.1:0-1012 GCF_004916815.1 Pantoea sp. R102 | reverse complement strand
CTGGTAGCTGCCATCGGCGTTCGGCGTAACCTGCCCGACTACCACGGCATCAATACCCAGTGCGCTCCACGCGGCAGGCTGTACTTCCTGTGCGCTGGTCGGCTGCTGTGGCAGACGAGAACGATCCAGCGGGTTGAATTTACCGCTGTTACGTAAGTCTGCTGCGACGATGCCACCAATATCTTCAGGTGCAGCGCCCGGACCGGCCCACTGGAACGGCACCACACCAATTGGGCGCGCGGTGTTCACGCCCTGCGTAATTTCAATGCGTACTTCCGCGTGCAGCATCGCTGCCCACAGCAGTACAAAAAAACCTAAGGTTACACGAAGTGCCTGCTTCATCTTATCTCCCTTATCTGAACCTGAGTTCATGATAATTCGCACAGTTCCTGAAAAAACACGAGTACTCATAGAGTACGGCAAGCTAACCTTAGTTCAACCTGCCGTACGTTACTGCATTATTCTGGTTTGAAACGCATCGGTGCGTTCTTAAACACTTCATATACTGCCTGCGAAGGCGGCTTCGGAATGCGTGCCTGCTTCGCTGCGGTAATCGCCGCCTGACACAGCGCCGGATCGCCGCCTTCAGCTTTCACGTCAATCAGCAAACCATCCGGTGCCAGTTTAATCCGCAGATCGCAGCTTTTACCGCGATACAGATCGGCATCGTAGAAGCGGCTTTGAATCGCACTGGTAATCTGTCCCAGATACGCATTCACTTCAGCACCTGAGGCACCCGCCTTCTTCTGATTGCCCTGACCTGCCGCCGCGCCACCACCGGAAGCGGCGCCGCTTTTCGGCGCATTCTTACCGGAAGAGAGACCGCCTAACAGATCATCCACATCGCTCTCGTTCTTCGCCGCTTCGGCAGCCGCTTTCTTCTTCGCATCGGCGGCCGCTTTAGCTTTCGCCGCCGCATCCGCTTTGGCTTTGGCTGCTGCCTCAGCTTTCGCTTTGGCTTCGGCGGCCGCTTTCTCTTTCGCGGCTTCCGCAGCTTTCTCTTTGGCTTCCT
>NZ_SDFT01000301.1:0-2102 GCF_004916815.1 Pantoea sp. R102 | reverse complement strand
GGCCAGCAGATCGCCCTGCCCTGATCCCCCGTCCCGTTTCACCCTGCCCGAAAAATTGATCCCGTTCACATCCGGGGATACGGATAACTATTTCTGTGGTTTATAATTAGTTTATTTCATGCGAAAAGCTGCTCGCTGCCGCCCGCTGGCGATTACTATTAGCCGCATTAACGGCCTGCGCCGTAGAAAAGAAGATTTGTGAGGAGCGTCACCGGTGATAAGTGTTTTTGACATGTTCAAAGTGGGTATCGGCCCGTCCAGTTCGCATACCGTTGGCCCGATGAAAGCGGGCAAACAGTTTGTTGACCTGCTGATCGAACAGGGCAAGCTGCAGGACGTGACGCGCGTGGCGGTGGATGTCTACGGCTCACTGTCGCTCACCGGGAAAGGACACCACACCGACATTGCCATCATCATGGGTCTGGCCGGCTTTGAGCCTGCCAGCGTCGACATCGACAGCATTCCGGCGTTTATCAAAGATGTCGAAACGCGTGAGCGGCTGCTGCTGGCACAGGGCGCGCGCGAGGTCGACTTCCCGCGTGACGGCGGTATGGTATTCCGCAGCGAAAACCTGTCGCTGCATGAAAACGGCATGACCCTGTACGCGTTTGCCGGCGATCGGCTGCTTGAGCGCAAAACCTATTACTCGATTGGCGGCGGCTTTATTGTCGACGAAGCGCATTTTGGTCAGTCAGTGCTGGATGAGGTCGCCGTGCCCTACCCGTTCCATTCAGCCAAAGAGTTGCTCAGTCATTGCCGCGATACCGGCATGTCGCTTTCCGGGCTGGTGATGAAAAACGAACTGGCGCTGCACAGCCGTGACGAGATTTACGCCTATTTTGGCAACATCTGGCAAACCATGCAGGCGTGTATCGATCGTGGCCTGAATACCGAAGGGGTGCTGCCGGGCCCGCTGCGCGTGCCGCGTCGGGCGGCGTCGCTGCGACGTCTACTGGTCTCCTCAACCAAACATTCTAACGATCCGATGAACGTCATCGACTGGGTCAATATGTTTGCGCTGGCGGTGAATGAAGAGAATGCGGCCGGTGGTCGTGTGGTCACCGCACCGACCAACGGTGCCTGCGGTATCGTGCCGGCGGTGCTGGCGTATTACGATCACTTCATCGAAACGGTCACGCCGGATATCTTTATCCGCTACTTCCTCGCCTCGGGCGCGATTGGCGTGTTGTACAAAATGAACGCTTCGATTTCCGGTGCCGAAGTCGGCTGCCAGGGCGAAGTAGGCGTGGCCTGCTCAATGGCCGCCGCTGGCCTCGCTGAACTGCTGGGAGCCAGCCCGGAGCAGGTGTGTGTTGCCGCTGAAATCGGCATGGAACACAACCTCGGACTGACCTGCGATCCGGTCGCCGGTCAGGTACAGGTGCCATGCATTGAGCGTAACGCCATTGCTTCGGTGAAAGCGATCAACGCCGCGCGAATGGCGCTGCGCCGCACCAGCGAGCCGCGCGTATCGCTGGATAAGGTGATCGAGACTATGTACGAGACCGGCAAAGACATGAACGCTAAATATCGTGAGACCTCGCGCGGCGGTCTGGCGATCAAGGTGCAGTGCGACTGACCGGCAACGTCGCGTTTCGCTGCTGACAATTGCAGCGATCGGCCATTATTTCTGCAATGGCCTCTACCTCCGCGTTATCAAACCAGATACATTATTTTTGCGCGCGACCTCTACCGGTCGCGCGATTTTTTAGTGCCGCTTTTTTTCTCCAGCCGCGCTAAATTTGGCCGCCGCCATGCCGATAACCTTCACGTTAATTTGGCCTCATTCTTTGTCTTAGCAAGGTGGTTACTGATGCTCCTTCCCCAGCAATTTGTGGGTCAATTTCGCCGTAAGCGCCTGCTTATTGCGTTGGTGATCGCGTCGCTGGTTCTCATTCTTACGCTGACTTTTCGCTACATCGAAGAGAAGTCACGCATTGAGCAGCAGTCCCTTAACTTTGCCACCCGCGCGATTGAGCGCTTTGACCGCATGTTTTCGCCGCTGGACGTCTCCGCCAACAACACGCTGGGGCTGGTGGGCGTGCCCTGCACGCAGGTGCGCTACCCGCTGATTGAGAAGATCGCGGCGCTGCAAACCGTGC
>NZ_SDFT01000300.1:0-8445 GCF_004916815.1 Pantoea sp. R102 | reverse complement strand
TCCCACCGGGAGAGGGAGACGCAGCCTGCGCACAAGGGAGAGGCGGCATCCGGTAACAGCAACCAGAACGCTTACGTCAGCCGCTTATACATCACCATGGTAGCATCCAGCTCGCCGGCCGTGGATTCGGCATAGCACGGAATCGAACCCGCCACCTGCCAGCCGAGCGACAGATAGAGCGCGCTGGCAACATCGCCGCTGCGCGTATCCAGCACCAGCAGCGTTTTACCCTGCTGCTGCGCCAGCTGCTCGGCACGTAACATCAGACGGCGCGCAATGCCCTGACGTCGCGCACGCGGATGCACCAGCAGCTTGCTGATCTCCGCGCGATGGCGGCCGTTGGGCATACTGCTGAAGCCCAGCATCACCGTGGCCACTATCTCGCCCGCTTGCCAGGCCACCAGCAGCTGGTTATCGCCGCTCGCCAGGCTGTAAATTTTGTCCTGCCAGAAACGCGCCATCACTGCGCGATCGTCTGCGTCAATGAAGCCGACGCTGGCACCGTCTGCCACGCAGCCGTGCAGCACCTCACACAGTGACGCCAGCAGCGGCTGCGCCTGGGTGGCGCTGAGAGAGTCGATTTCAATCATGGTTTACACACCACCAGAATGTAGCGCGCGCCGCCTTCGGCATGCGCCTGAAAAGAGGAACGTCCGCTGAGATGGAAACGCAGGCAATCGCCGGCCTGAAGCGTCCAGCTCTGCGTCTCCATGGTGAGGGTCAGCTCGCCCGACTGCAGCCAGATGTGCTGTTCCAGCCCCTGTACCGGCGGCGCATCATAATCAATGCGCGCGCCTGGACGCAGCACGCCCTCCACCAGCTCCGCTTTAAACTGACTGGCCGGCGGCGAGACGTTGCGCCGCTGGAAGCCGCTGAGCGTGTCCTGCCAGACCGGCTGCTGCTCCGCTTTCAGTAGCAGCGCCGCTTCTTCTTCTACTTCGCTGAGCAGTCGCGACATGGTTAAACCGTAGGCCACGCACAAGCGATTAAGCAAAGCGGCGGTAGGGCTGGTCTCAGCGCGCTCAATGCGCGACAATGATGCCCGGCTAATGCCGGTTGCCAGAGCCAGTTCATCCAGCGACCAGCCGCGCTGCAGGCGTAATTCCGCCAGACGTGCCGCAAGCCGATCTTCCGTATTTAGAGCAGACATCTTCAACCTCTCATTTTCGGGAAATAAATCTCACATAAGAGATAAAGCCCGAAATCGTGCAGTGGGTCAAGTTGTACAATAAAATAATCATTGTACAAGCTCACTCTGGCGGTTAAGGTGTTGTTATGCAGGTCAGAATTTTAGAGGATGCCATGGCCTTATACAGTATCGGTGATGTTGCCGAGCGCTGTGGAATTAACCCGGTAACCCTGCGCGCCTGGCAGCGTCGTTATGGATTGTTAAAGCCGCAGCGCACTGAGGGTGGTCATCGACAATTTGATGATGAAGATGTTCAGCGGATCGAAGAGATCAAACGCTGGATAGAGAGCGGTGTGCCTGTTGGCAAAGTCAAAGCCCTGCTTGAAGGAGAGACCTTCAACGTGCATGACGGCTGGACGGCGCTGCAGGAAGAGCTGATGAGCGTGCTGCGCCACGTGCGCGCCTCCAAACTGCGCACCAAAATCGCCACCATTGGCCGTGAACACCCGGTCGATGCGCTGATTGACCACGTTTTTGTACCGGTACGCCAGCGTCTCGGGCTGGATCAGAATACCGCCCGCACCATGTGCAGTCTGCTGGACGGCGCGCTGATTGATTATGTCGCGTTCTGTCTGGCAGGCGCGCGTAAAAAAGCCGGCAAAGATGCCTTAATGATTGGCTGGGGCGTAGAAGATCGCACCCGCATCTGGCTGGAAGCCTGGCGCTTAGCGCAGCAGGGCTGGCGCATTGATGTGCTGGCGGAACCGCTGGATATGCCGCGTCCGGAGCTGTTTCCCGGCCAGCATCTGTTTATCTGGACCGGTAAAAAGCCGACGCGCCGCCAGCTGGAGCAGTTTGAACACTGGCAGGCTCAGGGCTTCTCGATTCACGTCCACGAACCCACCTGAAAAATCGCACATGCGGCCTTTGCCTTACCGCATGTGCGCGTTATCATGCCGCACTTCATGACTTTTCTCAGGTTTACCTATGAACTGGAATAAAATTCTCATTGGCACCCTGTTTGCCATCATGGCGATTGGCGGCATGGGCGGCATGATGCTGGTTGGCTACAGCCTTATTCTGCATACCCACTGAGTGCGTGCTGCAACCGCTCCAGCAGCCGGTCGCAGATCAGCGCCAGCAGCGCCACCAGCAGCGCGCCCTGAATCACATAGGCGGTATTGAAGCCGCTCAGACCGATAATCACCGGCGAACCCAGACTCTCCGCTCCGACGGTTGAGGCGATGGTCGCGGTGCCGATGTTGATCATCACAGAGGTGCGCACGCCCGCCATAATCACCGGTGCCGCCAGCGCCAGCTCTATCTGCCACAGACGCCGCCACGGCCCCATTCCCAGACCGACGGCGATCTCACGGCTGCTGGCCGGAACGCTGTCCAGTCCCGCCAGCGTGCCTTGCAGAATCGGCAACAGCCCATACAGAAACAGCGCCATCACCGCCGGCGCAGCGCCAAAGCCCATGACCGGCACGGCAATCGCCAGCACCGCCACCGGTGGAAAGGTCTGGCCGGCAGCCGCCAGCGTCTCCATCAGCGGGCGGAACGCCCTGCCGCCGTGACGGGTAGCGAAGACCGCACAGCCAACGCCCACCACTATTGCCAGCGCGCTGCCGCTGATCACCAGCAGCAGATGGGCCAGCGCCAGCTGCCAGAAACTCTCCTGCTGGTACAGCGGACGCTCAAGCTGTGGAAACCAGTGCGCAAACAGCGGCGCACTGTGCGGTAACCCCCACAGCAACAGCAGAAATACCCCCAGCAGCCAGTAGAGCGGATCGCGCAGCATTCGCATCAGCCCGCCTCCTGCTGTCGCAGCAAATCGCTAAAGTGCAGCACGCCCAGCGGCTGCTGATGCTGATCGACAACCGGTAATTTGTCGGTGCGGCGCGCAATAAACTGCGACAGCGCCTCGCGTAGCGTCAGACCGGCGGCGATCGGCTCCGCCTCCAGCCACTCACCGCGTCGTGCCGCACTGCCGGCCCGCCCCAGCGCCAGCAGACGCACGCCCAGCTCGCTGCGGCCAAAGAACTGGCGCGCGAAATCACTGGCAGGCTGCGTCAGCAGGTCAATCGGCCGTCCCTGCTGCACAATCTCTCCGCCGTCCATCAGCACCAGCTGATCGGCTAGGGTTAACGCTTCGTCGATATCGTGCGTCACCAGCACCACGGTGCGCCCCGACAGCTGCTGAATGCGCAGCATCTCCTGCTGCAGCGCCTGCCGGTTGACCGGATCGAGCGCGCCGAACGGTTCATCCATCAGCAGCAGTTCCGGGTCGGCCGCCAGCGCGCGCGCCACACCAACACGCTGCTGCTGGCCGCCGGAGAGCTGGTGCGGATAGCGCGACGCCAGCTGACTGTCGAGATTGAGCAGCGCCAGCAGCTCCTCAACCCGTGCGGCAATTTTTTCCCGCGGCCAGCCGAGCAGCGATGGCACGGTGGCGATATTTTTGGCCACATTCCAGTGTGGAAACAGGCCGATGGACTGAATGGCATAGCCAATGCGCCGCCGCAGCGCGCGTGCATCCATCTGCTCGATCGGCTCACCGGCAAAACGGATTTCGCCGCTGTCATGCTCAACCAGCCGGTTAATCATCTTCAGCGTGGTGGATTTACCCGAGCCTGAAGTGCCGATCAGCACGGTAAAACTGCCCTTCTCAATCTTTAGCGACAGGTTGCGAATCGCCTCTTTACCGGCGAACGCTTTGCTCACCTGATGAAATTCAATCATGTCCTCTCTCCAGCAGCGCCGACAGCAATCGCAGCAGCGCATCGAATATCACCGCCAGCGCCACCACCGGAATCACGCCCAGCAGCACCAGATCCAGCGCGCTGCTCAGCAGTCCCTGAAACACAATGGCGCCGAAGCCGCCGGCTCCAATCAGTGCGGCGACCACCGCCAGCCCGACGGTTTGCACCACCACCACGCGCAGTCCGGAGAGCCACACCGGCAGCGCCAGCGGCAGCTCGGCGTGCCAGAACTGCTGCCAGCCGCTCATGCCCATGCCGCGCGCGGTTTCACGCACCTCCTGCGGCACCTGCTGCAGCCCCGCAACCACGCTGCGCACCAGCGGCAGCAGTGCATACAGCACCAGCGCAATCAGCGCCGGCGCGACGCCAATCCCGCTGATACCGAGGCGCGCCAGCTGCGGAAAATGCGCCGCCAGTCCGGCCAGCGGTGCAATCAGCAGGCCAAACAGCGCCACAGACGGCACGGTCTGGATCAGATTCAGCACGCTGAAGGCGGCATGTTGCCAGCGGGCGCGACGCGCGATGGCGAGTCCCAGCGGCAGACCAATCAGTAAGGTGGGCAGCAGCGTACCGCCCAGCAGCAGCAGATGCTGGCTGAACGCGGCGTTAAAGACAGCGGTGCGATTGCTGTACTCTTTCAGCAGCGACAGCGCGTCCAGCTGACCACTCAGCAGCAGTATCAGCGGCGGCAGCCACAGTTGCAGATTAAGCAGAATACGCAGCGGCGTCTGCTGATTAAGCTGGCGAATCGCTTCGGCGACCAGCAGCAGCGCTAATCCTGCCGCACACCATAGGCCGCTGCCCAGCGCGGTACGCGCCAGCGGGCTGCCGCTGCGGGCCAGCTCACTGGCGGCGTGGCCGCCGATGCCAATCAGCAGGGCAAACAGTAGCTCCGCGCCCAGCAGCTGCGCCAGCGCCGCACCGCGTCCCGGCGGCCACCACAATCCCAGCCATAGCCATAACAGCGGCAGCAGCAGCAGCCAGCCCGCCGTTACCTGCCAAAGCATCAGCGGCTGTCCGGAGACCAGCCGGTTAGCCGCGTAGCTCAGCAGCGGTAGCGCTCCCAGCGCCAGCGTAATCAGCAGCGTCAGCACCAGCAGCACCGGCTGCTGGCGCGGTCGGTTTATCCGTGACAGCACCGCTTACAGCAACTTATTCTGCTGCAGCCACTGCTGCGCCACCTGGCTGGCGTCCTGTCCGTCAACGGCGATTTGCGCGTTGAGCTGCTGCAGGGTTTTCTCATCCAGCTTGCTGAATACCGGCTGCAGCCAGTCGGCAATCTGCGGGTACTGTTGCAGCACGCTGGCACGGATCACCGGCGCAGGCGCGTAAATCGGCTGCACGCCCTTCGGGTCGCTCAGGGTTTGCAGGCCGAGCGCCGCGACCGGGCCGTCGGTACCGTAAGCCATCGCCGCATTGACGCCGGACGTTTGCTGGGCGGCCGCTTTGATGGTAACGGCGGTGTCTCCGCCGGCCAGCGACAGCAGCTGTGACTGGCCCAGCTTGAAGTTGTAGGCTTTCTCAAACGCCGGCAGCGCATCGCTGCGCTCGATGAACTCCGCCGACGCCGCCAGCTTAAAGGTGCCGCCTTTTTTCAGGTAAGCGCTGAGATCGTCGAGGGATTGCAGGTTATTCTGCTGCGCGACATCGCCGCGCACCGCAATGGTCCAGGTGTTGTTAGCCGGTGCTGGCGTCAGCCACACCAGATGATTTTTCTCTGCATCGAGCTTTTTCACCTTCTCATAGCCCTGCTGCGCGTTTTTCCACGCCGCGTCCTTCTCATCATTGAAGAAGAACGCCCCGTTGCCGGTATATTCCGGATAGATATCCAGCTCACCGGCGGTGATCGCGCCACGCACCACCTGCGTGGTACCGAGCTGGATTTTATTCACGGTTTTTACCCCATGCTGGTTCAGCACCTGCAGAATGATGTTGCCGAGCAGCGAACCTTCAGTATCGATCTTGGAACCTACCTTGACCGGGTCCGCTGCCTGCACGGCCCCGACACTCATCGCGAATGCGATCATCCCCAATAAACCCTGCTTAATCATGGCGCTTTCCTCAGCATTATTTTCTTTCAGTGATTATCAAGCGTAGCCTGGCGAAACGGGATGGGTGCGGTCAAGCGGCGCAATTCGTTCTTTTTCTGCTATCCGTTGCCGGTTTTATAGAACGCTTTGGTTGCACTTATAACCAAATAGAATTTTTCACATCCGTGGCGCGGCTTATGCTCATAGCCCCACTCTTTACAATAAATCACACAACATCATGTCTGACTTAACTTCTTCGGCGCACGTGGCGCTGGCAGGGAATACGCCGCAGGGCGAGACACAGTGGATTCGCAGCGCAGCCGACGTGACGCGGCTGGTCAACAACAGTAATGCCTCGCGCAGCAATGCGCGCATCGTCATCGCCATTGCGCTGGGCGGGGTTTTTCTCGATGCCTACGATCTCGGTGCGCTGGCCTTCGGTATTAAAGATGTCACGCGCGAGTTCAATCTGACCCCCGCCGGCACCGGCATGGTGGCGTCGGCTATCACCTTTGGCGCGATTGTTGGTGCGCTGATCGGTGGCTATCTCACCGATAAAATTGGCCGCTATCGGGTCTTTATGGCCGATATGTTCTTCTTCGTGGTGGCGGCACTGGCCTGTGCCTTTGCGCCGAACGAGTACGTGCTGGCGGCGGCGCGCTTTGTGATGGGGCTCGGCGTCGGCATCGATCTGCCGGTGGCGATGGCGTTTCTGGCGGAGTTTTCCCGACTGCGCGGTCAGGGCAATAAGGCCGCCAGCGTCGCGATGTGGTGTCCCACCTGGTACGCGGCGATCAGCATCTCCTATCTGCTGGTGCTGCTGCTGTATGCGGTGCTGCCAGAGAGCCATACTGACTGGCTGTGGCGGCTGATCCTCGGCTTTGGCGCGGTACCGGCGCTGTTGATCATCGCCATCCGCAGTCGTTACATGAGCGAATCACCGATCTGGGCGGCAAATCAGGGCAACCTGCAGGGTGCAGCGGCAATCCTGCGGCGGTCATATAACATCAACGCGGAGGTCGCGCAGGATGCCGATCTCACTGCCGCACAGCCAGTACGTAAAGCCAGCTGGCGCAACTACGGCGCGCTGCTGCAGGGCGTTTACCGCCGCCGTACGCTGCTGGCAACGATAACCTCGATTGCCTCGTCGTTTGCCTATAACGCCGTGGCCTTTGGCCTGCCGGTGATCATCTCCAGCTTCCTCGCGCAGTCGATGCTGACCACCATTCTGGTCTCGCTGGCGCTTAACCTGCTGTTTGCCTTTGTCGGGGGGCTGCTGGCGGTACGACTGGTGCCGCGGCTGGGTGCATGGAAGATGTCGGTGGCCGGTTACGCCTGCCAGTGTGCGGCGCTGCTGGGCCTGGCGCTGATTGGTCGCCCGGCCGGCGGCGAGGAAGCGGCCCTGGCGATTGCCATGCTGGCGCTGTTCCTGTTCGGTCAGGGGTTTGGTCCGGGTTCGCACACCATGACCTTTGCCTCACTGAGCTATCCGGCTTCGCTGCGTGGCGTGGGCGTCGGCTTTAATCAGACGCTGATGCGCGCCAGTTCGACGGTATCCCTGTTTGTGTTTCCGCTGCTGGTCGCGGCGTTCGGCACCGGCGTGTTCTGGGTGATCCTGCTCGCACCGCTGGCCGGATTACTGGCGCTGCTGGCGATTCGCTGGGAACCGTCAGGCTATGACGTCGATGCGGAAGATTTTCAGTAAGCGGATAACGCCTCAGCGATGAGGCGTTGGCTCAGGCGGTGAGGCGGAAATCGCCCAGCGTGTTGGGGATGCGCGGAAAAGTGTGCAGGAACCACGGCGTGAATTTTGCCGGATTGTCGCGCATCTCCTGCTGAATCTGTTCGACTGAGCGGTAACACCAGTCGTCAGCCTCATCAAGGTTGAGCACCGGCACTTCGTCACTGATGGCGAAAAACACGTGACCGTACTCATGTTCGATCAGACCGTTGCTGAGCGGCAGGTTATAGCTCAGTTCAAACACCGGCGTTAACGCCAGATCCAGTCCCATCTCTTCACGCAGGCGGCGCTCAGCCGCATCGCGCGTCGGCTCCTGCGGGTAAGGATGGCTGCAGCAGGTATTGCTCCACAAACCGCCGCAGTGATACTTGCTTTGCGCCCGGCGCTGCAGCAACAGTTCATGGCGCGAATTGAACACGTAAACCGTTACCGCACGATGCAGCAATCCTTTCTCATGCACTTCCAGCTTTTCCATCTTGCCGGTGGGACGATCGAGGTGGTCAACGAGGATAACTTCAATGGCGGGCATGACAACTCCTTCGGAAAAATCCCCACTATTGTACACAATAGCGGAAGCGGCAGCGGAGAAAATCGCGCACATTCCGTGCGCTGGCGCGATAAGCAGTAAGCTTAGCAGCCAGCGGATAATTCTGGAGAATAAGGCAGGAAAAAGCGTGACAGCGGCGCAAAAAACGCGCCGCTGTGCTTTCTGACGGGATGAATTACAGTTTGAAGCCGTGCACCACCTGCTCAAGCTGCACGCTCTGCTCTTCCATGGCGCGC
>NZ_SDFT01000002.1:0-28168 GCF_004916815.1 Pantoea sp. R102 | reverse complement strand
GCAGGGTGTTGGAGAGACGTGAGTAATCAGCGGTTTCCGGACGCGACAGCATGACATTCAGCGATTTGTCGGCAGCAGCGATCAGGCTCTCCTGATTCTTACTGACCGCGGGATCCTGATAGGAGCTTTTCCAGATCGGCAGACTGAGCGTGGCGTATTTATTCTGTACCGGCTGCGAAGTCATGTAACTGATGTACTGCCACGCCTGCTCCGGATGGCTGCTGCCTTTGGCAATGCCCAGACCCATCGAACCGTTGACCGCGCCGAAACGATTGGGCGCATCGCCGGGTGCGGGCATGATGCCAACCTGGCCGGCGACTTTACTCTGTTTGGCATCGTTGGCCATGTTGTACATGTAGGTCCAGTTGAGCGCGAAAGCCGCATCGCCGTTGGAAAAGGCTTTGCGCACGTCCTCTTCCAGATATTCGCGCGAAGCCGGGTTGGTCAGGCCCTCATCGAGCGAGCTTTTCATCAGCTTCACCGCCTGCAGCGAGGCTGGCGTAGAGAAATCGAGCTTGCCGTTGTTATAGAATTTGCCGCCGAAGCCGGAGACCAGCGTGGTGTAGTCACACACCAGCGCTTCCGCCTGTGACCAGCTCCATACCAGAGGATATTTAACGATATTTTTCTGTTTAATGGTGCGCGCATCATCCATCACCTGCTGCCAGGTTTGCGGCAGATCTTTGATGCCGGCTTTTTCCAGCATCGCTTTGTTGTAGTAGAGATATTTGGTGTCGAGGATCCACGGCATGCCCAGTGTTTTGCCTTTGAACACCACGGTGTTCATTGCGCCGGGGAAGATTTTCTCTTTTTCATCTGCGCTGATGCGGCTACTGACATCCTGCAGCAGGTCGAACTTGCTGAATTCCGCCGGCCAGATGGCATCAAACAGCACCACATCGTAACCATTGCCGCCCGCGCCGCGTGCCGCGACGATCTTATCGTGCAGCGCTTCGTAAGGAACAAACTCGAGATTGACCTGCACGTCCGGGTGCACTGTCTGAAACGCCTGCGTCATGGCGCGGATATCGTTTTCACTGTAGGCCGCCTGCGTCATAAACAGGGCGTTGAGCGTAGTGGTAGCCGCTGCCGCGCTGCCCGCGCAGGCGAACAGTACGGCGGCAAAACAACCTTTCATCTGATTTTTCATTGCGTTCTCGCCTTCATGCAGTAGAGGGTGTTTAATTAAATCAATTTGATTGATTTAATATCGCGCACAGATTGCCAGCGCGCAGTGGCTGACAGCAGTGAGCTTAAGCAAGGGACGTGCCAGGGCAGAAAACAACGCTGCCATGCGACACTACTTTGCACAGATTTTTGCCGCTGTCAGGTAAACAGGTTGTAAAATGTGTGGCCGATCATAGATATTGAGGCGGCGGTCCGCAGCGGATGTAAAAAAGAGGGAAGCGAGCAGGATGAAAACGTCGGGAACCAATCTGGAACATGCGCGCGCGCACAATCGCCGGGTGATTATCGAAGCGATTCGCCTGCACGGCGAGCTGACCCGTGCCGAGCTGGCGCGACTGACCGCGTTAACGCCGCAAACCGTCTCGAATATTGTCGCTGAACTGGAGCAGGCGGAACTGCTCACCAGCCGTCAGCCGCGTAAGCAGGGCCGCGGTCAGCCGGCGATTCCGGTCACCCTGAATCCTGCCAGTGCGTTTTCCATCGGCATCCATCTCGACCATCAGACGCTACTGATTGTGCTGGTGGACCTGACCGGTGAAATCCATTTTCGCCGCCTTATTATGGTGCAAAAACCGCAGCCGGATGCCACATTAGCGCGCATTGCTGGGGTGCTGGCGGAGATCAAACAGCAGACCGGGCCGCGCTGGCAAAAAGTGCTGGGTATTGGCGTAGTGATGCCGGGGCCGTTTGGTGTGGAGGGTATCTCGTCAATGGGGCCGACCACGCTGCACGGCTGGGAGGATGTCGATATCGCGGCGCGTCTCGCTGAGATGAGCGGACTGCCGGTCACGCTGGAGAATGATGCCACCGTCGCGGCGATTGGCGAACGCTTTCACGGTGTGGCGCGTCATCTTAATTCCTTTATTTATCTGTATATTGGCACGGGCCTGGGCGCGGGCATCATCATGGATGGCCATGTGTACAGCGGCCATGCGCACAACGCCGGTGAAGTGGGGCACGTGGTGGTTGAACCCGGTGGACGTGAGTGTTACTGCGGCAATCACGGCTGCCTGGAGCGTTATGTTTCGCTGCAGGCCGCTTACGAATTCTGCGGGCTGGACCCAATGAGCGCGCTGCCGGAAGATTTACTGCAGGTTGATCCGGCGCTGTTTGATCGCTGGATCGATACTGTGCTCACGCCGCTGCGCCAGGGTATTAATATGCTGGAGTGTATCTTTGATGCCGAGAGCGTGATTATCGGCGGCATGATGCCTGCGGTGTTGCTGGATAAAATTATCCAGCGCCTGCCGCCGCTCTACCAATCGGTGCGCGGCCGCTATCTGACCGGCACGCGACTCAAGACCGGCATGACCGGCAGCGACACCGCCGCCCTCGGCGCAGCGGCTCTGCCAATTTTTGATGAGTTTAATCCGCAGTTCCAGGTGCTGATGAAGTGAAAAACGCGGCCAGCGTCCGCCGCTGGCACCCGTTATCATCCATATTGTCTGGTGCCAGCCAGGCTGTAAGTGCCTGCTGAACAATAGGCCATTCACCATCAATCATTGAGAGCCAGTCGGTATCGCGATTGCGCTGTTTACGCGTCATGGCCTGGCGAAAGCGTCCTTCAAAGGTAAAACCAATGCGCTCGGCAGCCCGGCGTGAAGCCAGGTTTAACGAATCACAGCGCCATGCAACGCGACGATAGCCCAGCGCAAATGCCTGGCGCAGCAACAGGAACAAGGCTTCCGTACCCATGACGTTACGCTGCATCAGCGGTGACCAGGTGACGTGACCGATTTCTATCGCGCCGTTCTGCATATCAATACTGGCAAAACAAACCACGCCCACGGCACGCTGATGCCCGTCCATGACGGCATAACACACCAGCTGGCGATCGCTGATTTTATGCTGAATCCAGCTCTCCATCTCCATCAATGACTGTGGCCGGCTGGCGCCCAGCCAGGTCCAGTCGCGATCGTCTGGGGCGAGTGAAAATGCCGTAAACAGCGCCTGGCTGTGGCTCAACTGCAATGGCGCAAGCTGACAAAAGCGCCCTGACAGATTTTCTGCTGGCGGATAGCTGGCAGGTTGCCAGTCCGGCAAGGTAAAACCGATGGGCTGACCATAATGATTATGACGTGTCACGTTGATTTCCTTAGCCGTGGCGTCGCGCATGATGTCCGGTAAATGAAACCAGAATATCATCGGCACTTATACCAGCGTTTTACCGCATCACCCAGTGTCCGGCGCTCACTTCCTGATAATGCCGTGTTTCCGGCACAAATCCATTGGCACGCACCGGGCTCTTCAGCTCGCTGACGTCCACGTGCCGTTTTAAATGGCGGCGCGCCGGATCGGGCACAGGCACCGACGCGAGCAGTTTTTGTGTGTAAGGGTGCTGCGGATTCTCAAAAATAGCCGCGCGCGGACCAATCTCAACAATCTCTCCCAGTAGCATCACCGCCACACGATGGCTGATGCGCTCCACTACCGCCATATCGTGTGAGATAAACAGATACGACAGATTCAGGCTGTGTTGCAGATCGAGCAGCAGATTGATGATCTGCGCTTTCACGGTGACATCAAGGGCGGAAACCGACTCGTCGGCAATGATCATTTTCGGATCGAGCATCAGCGCACGGGCAATGCAGATGCGCTGACGCTGGCCGCCGGAAAATTCGTGCGGATAGCGTTTCAGCATGGTTGCGGGCAGGCCAACGCGCGTCATCAGTTCGGCCGCTTTGCTCTGTGCAGCGGCCTTATTGCCCAGCCGATGCTGTAAAAAAGGTTCGGTGAGGGCTTCAAGGACCGACATACGCGGGTTAAGGCTGGCAAACGGATCCTGAAAAATCATCTGCATGGCGCAGCGCAGCTTGCGCAGTTCTTGCCGGGAAAGGGTGAGCACGTCGCTGCCATCAAAAGCAATCTGCCCGCAGGCCGGCTGCACCAGCCGCGTTAGCGAGCGGCCGGTGGTGGATTTGCCACAGCCGGATTCGCCGACCAGCGACAAGGTTTCACCCGGCAGCAGATCAAACGAGATATTCTCCACGGCGTGCACCGCACCGGTTTTACGGCTGAACAGCCCTTCGTGAATGCTGAAGCGCGTGCTGAGGTTCTTCACCGACAGCAGCGGCGTTTGCCCTTGTGGCGTCTGCCGCGCCTGCGCCACCGGCGCTTCGCCGTTGAGCGCAAACTTACGCGGTCCATCGATGCCGCGCATGGCACCGAGCTGCGGCACGGTCGCAATCAGCGTGCGGGTATACTCTGCCGCCGGGGCAGAAAAAATCGCGGCGGTGCTGCCGGTTTCCACCATCGCGCCCTGATACATCACCAGCGTGCGGTCGGCGACTTCTGCCACCACGCCCATATCGTGGGTGATGAACAGCACGGCGGTGCCTTCCTCCTCCTGCAGGGTCTTGATCAGGTCAAGGATTTGACCCTGAATCGTGACGTCGAGCGCGGTGGTCGGCTCGTCAGCAATCAGCAATTTTGGACGCAGCGCCAGCGCCATGGCGATCATCACGCGCTGACGCATGCCGCCGGAAAAGTGGTGCGGGTAATCACTGAAGCGTTTGGCCGCGTTGGGAATACGCACTTTCTCCAGCAGCCGGATGGTCTCCTCGCGGGCAGCGCGTGCGCTGATTTTGCGGTGCGCGATCAGCGCCTCAGCAATCTGGTGACCGATAGTGAACGACGGATTAAGGCTGGTCATCGGCTCCTGGAATATCATCGCGATGGCATTGCCACGGATATCGCGCATTGCACGTTCGCTCAGCGTGAGCAAATCCACGCCGTTCAGCAGCACTTTGCCGCTGATACGTGCGTGACGACTATTCAGCAGACGCATGATCGCCATCGAGGTAACGCTTTTGCCTGAGCCCGACTCACCCACAATCGCCAGCGTTTCACCGGCCCCGAGGGTAAAAGAGACGTTTTTCACCACCTCACGCCAGCGGTCATCGCTGCGAAACGCGACGGTGAGATTTTCGATGCTCAGCACCGGCGGGTCAGCGCGATTCATTGTGCCGCCACAAAGCGCGCCGAGCGGGTGCTGACCGGCACATAGGTAAAATCGGTATCGAACGGATAAGCCGGCTGCTGCTTGCGCTTGCGCACCAGCCGTTCAACATACTGATCGACCACACCTTCCGACAGCGCCATCAGGTTGGGATTGGCAATCGGCGCCAGCTCGGGCGACAGGTAACCGGATTTCACCACCACAATTTTTGCCTGGCGCGGATCGAGTCCGAGCAGGGCGAAATCCGCCAGGTTGTGATAAGGACGACGCCGATCGGCAACTACCACGGTAATGCCTGCAATCTTCAGCAGCGCCTGACGGGCAACCGAACGGGCATCATCACTCAGCAGCAGCACGTCAAACTCGCCGCTGACTTTGCCGCCGGCAGGATCCAGCGTGGCACCGATAGTCAGGGAGAGCCGGGCCCCGACGCCTGCGGCGAAGGCCGCCTCCGTGGCCGGTTTATCGGTAATGCCTGCAACGATGACATCCTGCGCATTTTGCCGCAGCAGCTCGGCCAGTACATCGGCCCGATCGCCCACGCCGCCGCCGGTCGGGTTATCACCGGAGTCGGCGAGAATCACCGGTCCTCCAGGGCTGGAAATCGCCATGCGTACGCACTCTTCAGTACTGCCGGTCACGCAGCCAAATACAAATTGCTCACGCGCCTGCCAGTAAGCCAGCGCCAGTTTGGCCGCCTGCTCAGACAGCACATCGGCATCGGTACCGGTCATGATGGCGGCCGCCGTGGCGCGTGGCTCATCCGCCCAGACATAGCCAACCATCAGCGAAGCATCCCAGATATGTTCAAGTGCGTTAATCCCGGGCAGGCTGGCGTAAAGGCTTTTGGTCGGTTCATCTTCCGTGCTGGTGCGCTCGCCTGGCAGCACCACGGGGATCGGTGCCCACACCACGCCCGGTCGGATGCCGCTTTGCAGGCTATTGACCAGCATTGAGACGGAACGGCGCATGGTCTCCTCCACATCGATATGCGGTGCTGTGCGGTAGGTCGAAAACATATCGATCGCGTCGATGATGCGCTGCGAGACATTGCCGTGCAGATCGTAGCTGACGCTAATCGGACAATCGGGCCCGACCAGCTCGCGCGTCGCGCTAATCCAGTCGCCTTCCGCGTCTTCCATCCCTTCGACATATACCGCGCCGTGCATCGCCAGGTAAACGCCATCCACGGGCAAATACGCCTCGAGCCGACGGAGAAACTCCTGTTTGAAGGCATCATAGGTCACACGTGCCACCGGCCCACCGGCAATGGCGCGGGCGTGAAAGGTCGGCAGAAATTCGGCCGCGTAATCCTGCAGAAAGGCGAAATAGGGATTGGACGTCATCGTTTCACCCCGCACGATGCGGAAGTCGTCGGCGTAATTGAGCACCGGATTCCAGGTACTGCATTCAGTATGAATTCCACCATAGGCAATGCGCATAACAGACTCCGCTAGTCGGGTAAGTGAACGATAAAACGGTAAGCCGCCACACTGGCTGCGGCGCGGGCCCAGCTCAACTGATCAATCGCCATGCTGGCGATGGGCGTCTTGCCCATGATTGAAGGCAACACGTGACTATCTACCGCCTGCATCACCACGGTTCTGAGCAGGCCGTCGAACGCATCCGGCTGATGGGCGATGACAATCATCTCCGGATCGTTCATCTGAATGATATTGGCGATGGCGAGGCCAAGTGCGTCACCTGCCTCGTGCAGAATGGCGATCGCGGCGCTATTGCCTTTCACCGCCAGCGTTTCCAGTCCGGCAACGCTGGTGCACGGCAGTTGTTTTTCGCGCATGCTTTCTCGCATCGCGGTGAGCGACGCCAGCGTGTCGAGGCAGCCGCGCTTGCCGCAGCGGCACGGACGCCCGCCGGGCTCTACGGTACAGTGAGCAATTTCACCGGCCCCACCGTGCGCGCCGCGGTGCAGCTGCCCCTGAAAGAAGTGCGCGGAGCCAATGCCGTCGCCGTGGGAAATCAGGGTGAAATTCCGTGCCTTTTTCGCCACGCCGAAAATCTTTTCGCTGACCGCCAGAGCTTTGGCATCGTTTTCCAGTGACACCTCCAGACCGGTTTGCGCGTTAAGCAGTGCCGCCAGCGGGACGTTTTTCCAGCCCAGCAGGGCAGACTGAACGCACACCGCCTGGTTTTCATCCACAAAGCCGGAAAGCGTGACGCCCAGCCCGATAAGCTGGTCGGCGGAGATGCCTTTTTGTGCAAGCAGACCGGGGATGGCGGCGGCCAGCGCACCAGCCAGCAGCGCAGGATCGGGATTCAGCGGCATGTGGGTACTGGCCAGGATGCGGCCGTGCATATCCGTCAGCACCAGATACACATCGTCACCGAGCAACGACGCACCGAGAAAATAGGCACTGTCGGCACGCATTTTTAATAACACCGAAGGCCGACCCTGACCGTTACTTTCCGGAATGCTCTCTTCAAGCAGTCCTGCGCTAAGCATCTCTTTGATTAAAGTGCTGATTGCGGCTTTACTCAGCTTCATTTTTTCCGCAATTGCCGTGCGGCTCATGCCATGCGAAGCAATTAATAAACGCAGAATTTGTTGCTGATGAGCATTAAGCATCAGAGTTCTCACGGCACAGGCTGTATTTGGCCGACATTAATCAGCCTTGAAAACAAATTCAAGCGTATTTAGTTTATTTTCTGAATGCAGATCGAATTATAAGTAAAATATATGAACTGATATCTTGGCTTTTGTTTGCAGAGTGTGCCTTATATAGCGTCGAGCCCGTTCATCTGCTGCCGTTAACACAACCAAAGCGTATGGCAGGCGATGGCGCGCATTGACGGTCAGCTGCCTGCCGGGCAATGACTCTTCACTCTTTGTCACTGATTCACTGAGGCCTTCATGCAAAGCACACTCAAGCATTTCAGGGTACTGACACTTGCCGCGGGTATTCTGGCGTCGTTTTCCAGCGCATCGGTTTTGGCTGCTCAGCTGGTCATTATGCAAAACGAACCGCCGCGCAGCATGGACCCGGGCAATCAGACCGCGACCTTTACCGGCACGGTGCTGGACCCGATGTATGAAGGCCTGACGCGGCTCGGTGACGATGGCAAAATCATGCCGGCCCTTGCGCTCTCCTGGCATGCCGACGACAGCGGACTGCACTGGGAATTTACGCTGCGTCCCAACGTTAAATTCCACGATGGCACGCCATTTAATGCCGATGCGGTCGTTGAAAACTTTCAGCGTCATCTGGATACGAAGCGCGGTCTTGCCGGAAGTGGGAAAATTCGCACCTTTATTCAGGACGTGCAGAAAAAAGATGACTTAACCGTCACCTTTACACTGAAGAAAATTAATCCGGCGTTTTTAACCGTGCTGGCCTCCGGTCCGGGATTAATGGTGAGTCCACAAGCTGACAAAGCCGGCACGATCAATAATAAAGCCGACGGTACCGGACCCTATAAACTGGCGCAGTATAAATCCGGTGAATTTGTCCTGGAGCAGAAGAATCCGGACTATTGGGGCAAGTCTGCCGGGCCGGACGAAATAAAATGGACCTGGAGCAGTGAGCCGTCAGTCATGAATATGGCGCTGCAATCCGGTCAGGTCGATATTATTAACCCGGTGCCGCCGCAATTTGCCGGCATGTTAAAAAATAATCCCGGCGTGCAGTTAAAACAGTCGCCGGGCGCGGCGGTATTCTGGATCGATCTCAATACGCAGAGTAAAGCCCTCAGCGATGTCAGAGTACGCCAGGCGCTGAACTTCGCGACCGACCAGCAGGCGCTGGTAAAAGCGGTGATGTTTGGTTATGCGCAGCCGGCCAATTCCCCACTGGCGCCGGTCGATGCCAACTACGACAAAGCGTTGCATGACTATCCATATGATGAGCAGAAAGCCAAAGATCTGCTTAAGGCAGCGGGCTATGCCGACGGCTTCGCCATGTCGATTGCCGTGCAGGCACCTGACGCACGTACCGCGCAGGTTCTGCAGGGTATGTGGAGCAAAATTGGCGTCAAACTCAGCGTGCGCCAGATGGAGAGCGGCGTATGGGCCAAAGCGGCGTTTGCCGATGCCAAAGAGAAAGCCGCGCAGGGTACGGACGCGGTGCTGGCGTCCTGGTCCTCGGGGCTGTACGGCTCGGATCTGCAGTTGCGTCCGCTGTATCACAGCAGCAGCTTTGCGCCCGGCGGGGCTAACCTCGGCTTCTTCAGCGACAAACGTACCGATGAGCTAATCGATAGCGCCGCCTCCACGCTCGACGATGCCCAGCGCAAAGCGCTCTATTTCCAGGCACAGCAGCGGATCAGCGGACTCGCCCCGCAGGTGCTGCTCTACTATCAGGACGATCTGTATGCGACGCGCAAAAATATCAGTGGCGTGACAATGCAACCGGGCGGCCAGATTGTGGTCCGTGATGCCGTGAAGAAATAGTGCTGATGGCTGATTGATATGAAAGCGTATGTCGCAAAAAAGGTGCTCTCGCTGCCGTTGATTATCTTCGGTGTGTCGATCATCGTGTTTATCGCCATCCGCGCGTTGCCGGGCGATCCGGCACGCCTGATGGCCGGCCCGGAAGCGCCGCAGGAAGCGGTGGACAGTATGCGCGTGCGCCTCGGGCTGGATCAGCCTTTGCCGCTGCAATACGTCAGGTTTGCCGGTGAAGCGCTGCATGGCAATCTCGGGCTGTCGCTGCAGTCGCAGCGTCCGGTGATGACCGAAATCAGCGAACGCCTGCCGTACACGCTGTCGCTGGCGGCGCTGGCGTACCTGCTGGCGATTGCCATCGGCGTGCCGGCGGGCATGACCGGGGCCATTTACCGGCAGCGCATTCCCGATCAGATCGTCATGGTACTGACCATTGCCGGTGCCTCGATTGCGAACTTCTGGCTGGCGTTGCTGGCGATGAACTACTTTGCGGTACAGCTCGGCTGGCTGCCGCTACTCGGTGCTGATTCGTGGCGCAACTATGTGATGCCGACCGTTACGCTGGCGATTCTCCCGATGGCGATGATTGCGCGGATGACGCGCTCCAGCATGCTGGATGTGCTCAGTCAGGATTACATCCGTACCGCCAGAGCCAAAGGGTTATCGTCGGCCAGCGTTAACTGGAAACACGCGCTGCGCAATGCGCTGATACCGATTGTCACCATCGTCGCGCTGAATTTTGGCAGCCTGATCGGAGGTGCAGTGGTGACAGAGTCGGTGTTTAACTGGCCGGGTATTGGCCGCCTGCTGGTGGATTCGGTGAAATACCGCGACTATCCGGTGATTCAGGGCGTAACGTTAGTGGCGGTAACCGGCGTGGTGTTGATGAATCTGGTCGGTGAGATAGTGATTGGCTTGCTCAACCCGAAAATAAGGTTCGACTGATGAACAGTTTCGACACGTCTCTCCAGCCGCCGCCCGCGCGCCGCCGCCAGATCGTGAGGTTTTTGCTTGGCAACCCTTCCATCACGACCGGAGGCGGGCTGGTGCTGCTGGTGGTGCTGGCTGCCCTTTTTGCACCGCTGATCACTCACTGGGATCCCATCGAGCAGGATCTGTTGAACACGTTGCAGGCACCTTCCGTTGCCCACTGGTTCGGCACCGATGATTACGGCCGCGATATTTTTGCCCGCGTCATTTATGGCGCGCGCATCACGCTATTTGAGGTGAGTCTCAGCGTGGCCATCTCAATGGCGATCGGCATTCCTCTCGGCATCATCTCGGGGCTGGCCGGACGCAAGATTGATGCGCTGATTATGTGGCTGATGGATATTATTTTCGCCTTCCCCGGCATCGTACTGGCGATTCTGATTGTCAGCGTGCTCGGCGAGGGGCTGACAAATATGCTGATCGCCATTTCGTTGTTCTCGATCCCGGTATATGCACGTCTGAGTCGCAACCTGACGCTGGGACTGAAAAATATGGAGTATATCGAAGCGGCGCATATGCTTGGCGTGCGATACCCGCGCATTATCACGCACTATATTCTGCGCAACGCCATTGGCCCGCTGATTGTACAGTCGACGCTGACGGCTGGTGCGGTGGTGCTTTCTGCCGCCAGTCTGTCGTTTCTCGGGCTCGGCGTGCAGCCGCCGATGCCGGAGTGGGGCACCATGATGAGCGATGGCCGCAACTTTCTCGGGCTAAATATTTACGTCTCCCTATTTCCCGGACTGGCGATTTTGATTACCGTGCTCGGTTTTAATGTGCTGGGCGACGGCCTGCGCGATGTAATGGATAAACGTTTATGACTCACCCGCACTCAACCGTGATCTGCCTCGATTTGGGCGGCTCCTTTATCAAGCTTGGCGTGATGGATGCACAGGATCGGCTAACCCTGCTCGATCAGCAAAAAATCCCGGCGACGGACTGGCAGGCATTTTGCGCCAGAGTCAGCGAGATGATCGCCGGGCAGCATAACCATTTCAGCAGCCAGGCGGCTGTCGCCATCTCCACGGCGGGCATTGTGGCACCGCAAACCGGCGAAATGTTTGCCAGCAACATCCCGGCTTTTCACCGGCGTAATCTGGCGCGGGAACTGGGTGAGGTGCTGCAGCGGCCGGTGATCGCGCACAACGACGCCGACTGCTTTGCCCTGGCCGAGGCGCTGGCCGGCAGCGGCAAAGGGCACAAAGTGGTGTTTGGCGCGATTCTCGGTTCCGGCGTGGGCGGTGGTCTGGTGGCGGACGGCCGCATTATTACCGGACAAAACGGCCTGACCGGCGAATGGGGCCACGGGCCGATTACCCTCACGGAAGTGACGCTGGCGCATCGTCGCGTGCGCGTGCCGCGCCAGGCGTGCCCGTGCGGCCAGACAGGGTGTCTGGACACCTACGGCGGCGCGCGCGGACTGGAAACGCTGCATCAGGTATTGCACGCTGAAAGCGCCAGCAGCGTGGAAATCATTGCTCGCTGGCAGCAGGCAGAAGCGCGGGCGCAGCAGACGATAGAAGCCTGGCTGCAACTGGTGAGCGAGCCGCTCGCCTACACCATTAACATTACCGGCGCGTCGCGGGTGGCGGTAGGCGGCGGCCTGGCTTCGGTCACCCCGCTGATTGCTGCGCTTAATGATGCGGTGCAGCGCTGTGTGTTGCGCAGCACAGCGCATGCGCTGGTGGTGCCGGGCGAGTTTGCCCACCAGGGCGGCATGGTGGGCGCGGCGCTGCTGGCGCGGCAGGCGCTCAGCGCGTCCTGAGCTTTTGCCCTTTCGCCCGTTGCAGGCGCTTTTCGGTTACCGTGTTGCGCTCAAGACTTCGTTGAACCCGATTCAACCTTAAATGCGCTAAGCTTGACGCGCTAAAACCCGCAGCAAAGAGGCTGGTGAACAGACACTGTCGCCAGCCTCTTTGCTGTTTTTTTCACCTGCGGTACGGAAAAAAACATGTCATCAGTACAACCTCAATTTTCTCAGCTTCCGGACGAGGCCTCGCTGCCGCGTCACAGCGTGCCAAAAGCGCTGTTCGCGCTGGGCACCGGTGGATTTGCCATCGGCACCGGTGAATTTGTCATCATGGGCCTGCTGCCAGATGCGGCGAAAGGCCTGAACGTCACCATTCCTGAGGCCGGCCATCTCATCAGCATTTATGCCCTCGGCGTAGTGATTGGCGCGCCGCTGCTGGCTATTCTCGGCGCGCGGGCTTCACGGCGTAATTTCCTGATGACGCTGATGGGCCTGTTTGCGCTGGGTAATCTGCTGAGCGCTGTCGTGCCGGGCTACCCTGCGATGCTGGTGGCCCGCTTTCTGGCGGGCTTTCCGCACGGCACCTTCTTTGGCGTTGCGGCGCTGGTGGCGGCAGGACTGGTGGAGCGCGCGCGGCGCGCGCAGGCGGTGTCGATGGTGCTGCTGGGATTAACCATCGCCAATCTGATTGGCGTACCTGCCGTTACCGCCATCGGCCAGTGGTTTGGCTGGCGTGATGCGTTTGCCATCGTCGGCGGACTGGCGCTGCTGACGCTGTTACTGGTGTGGCTTTGGGTTCCCAATGTGGCCGGTGACAAGCAGGCCAGTCCACTGCGCGAGCTCTCGGCGCTGACGCGCAAGCAGGTTTTGCTGACGCTGGCGATTGGCGCGATTGGCAGCGGCGGCATGTTCTCGGTATTCAGTTACGTTAAACCCACCATGATGGAACTGGCCCACCTGCCGGAGAATCTGGTACCGGCGATACTGGCGCTGTTTGGTCTTGGCATGATTATCGGCAACCTTGTTGGGGGGACGTCTGGCCGATCGCGGGCTGGAGAAAACCATCCGCATTATACTGGTGTGGTCGCTGCTGGTATTGAGCGCGTTTGTCTTTGCTGCGCATTATGCGCTGGCGGGCGCGCTTAACGTGATGCTGGTCGGTACCATGGTGGCGCTGGGAAGCGTGCTACAGATCCGCCTGATGGACGTGGCCGGTGATGCACAAACCCTGGCGGCCGCGCTTAATCACTCAGCGTTTAACATTGCCAACGCGCTGGGGGCGTGGCTCGGCGGCATCACCATTTCCGCCGGGCTGGGCTGGCAGTCCACCGGCTGGGTTGGGGCCATTCTGTCCGTGCTGGGGCTGCTGATTCATGCCATTGCGGTGCGCGATGCGCGCCGGCGCTCGCCATAAAATAATTTTTACCGCGCGGGAATAAACGCCGCGCTGGTTCGTCTTATGCCCACTTTTCCTTACTGAGTTGGCTAAGATGAACTTTAAACCTACGGTCAGACATCTGCCGTTGTTACTGCTGGTGGTCATTATTCCCGGATTACTGCTGGTGCTGTTTCTTGCTGCAGGCGGTTGGCTGACGCCGCAGCGCCTCAGTGCGCAAAGTCTGGTGCAGTCGCTGCAGCAAAACAGCGGTGTGCATCCGGGATACCGGCGCAATCATGCCAAGGGCGTGTGCGTTACCGGCGATTTTACCTCCAGCGGCAACGCGGCGTTTCTGTCACGCGCCAGCGTTTTCCAGCCGGGTACGGTGCCGGTGATTGGCCGCTTTGCCATTGCCGGCGGTAATCCGCACGCGCCGGATTATGGCGTGCCGGTGCGCAGCCTGGCGCTGGAATTTCAGCTGGCGCACGGCGAGCAGTGGCGTACCGGCATGAACGCGCTGCCGTTTTTCCCGGTCAGTACGCCGCAGGCTTTTTACGATCAGCAGCAGGCCAGTCGACCGCTGCCGCAGACCGGCAAACCTGATGCGCAAAAGCTGATGGCGTTTACCGTTGCCCATCCCGAAGTTAAACCTTTCTTTGCCTGGGTAAAAACCCACGTACTGGCCGCCAGCTGGGCACAGGAGCAGTACAACAGCCTGAATGCCTTCCGCTTTACCAATGTGCAGGGGGAAACGCGCTTTGTGCGCTGGAGTCTGGTGCCGCGTACGCCATGGCAGCCGATTAGCGCCGCTCAGCAGCAGCCGGATTATCTGCAGAGCGACCTGCACGACCGGCTGGCGACCGCACCGCTGAAGTGGGATCTGGTGATCAGCGTGGCTCACCCCGGCGATGCGGTGAACGATGCCAGCAAGGTGTGGCCAGCCGATCGGCAGCAGGTTGTCGCCGGTACGCTAACGCTGCGCGACAGCAGCCCGCAACAGGGCGGCAGCTGCAATGACATCAATTACGATCCGCTGATCCTGCCGCAGGGCATCAGCGGTTCGGACGATCCGCTGCTCAACGCGCGCTCCGCCGCTTACGCGAAATCTTTCAATCTGCGCACGGCTGAACAGGCGCGCCAGCAGGAGAAAAAATCATGAGTCACCAGACAACCCTGTTTCATCCGCTGCTGCGCATCGTACACTGGTTGATGGCGCTGGCCGTGCTGACCATGCTATTTATCGGCGTGGCGATGGTGGCGGATATCTCGGCTGCCCATTCGCTGCTGCTGGCGATACACAAACCGCTCGGCGTGGTGATCGCGTTGCTGGTAGTCGTGCGTATCGGGCTGCGGCGTTACTATGGTGTGCCCGCCATGCCCGCGTCGGTGCCTGGCTGGCAGCAAACGGTGGCACATTTGACCCATCTGGCGCTCTATTTACTGATGCTGGCGCAACCGCTGGTAGGCTGGGCAATGCTGTCGGCAGGCGGGTTTCCGGTGACAATTGGCGAGGGGCTGGTGCTGCCGCCGCTGCTGCCGGTTAGCGTGGAAAGTTATGCCGTGCTGCGCCCGTTACACTCGCTGCTGGCGTTTAGTCTGTTCGCGCTGATTCTGGCCCATCTGGCTGCCGCGCTGCTGCATGGTCTGATTTTACGGGATGGCGTGCTGAGTAGCATGACCGGCCTGCGCCGGGTGCGAGAGCAAAAATAATGTCTGCATTGAGCGATGACGAAATCCGCGCATTACTGCCGCATTTGCAGCGTTTTGCGCTGGGGCTGACGCGTGAGCGCATGGCCGCTGAGGATTTGGTACAAAACACGCTGGTCAAAGCACTGGACGCGGCGCGCGATGACACGCGCAGTCTGCGTGCCTGGCTATTTTCCATTCTCTGGCATCAGTTCATTGATGGCGAACGGCGCCGCAAGCGCTGGCAGGCGATTATGACGCTGTTCAGCCGCGCCGAGCCCTTTGCCGAGTCGGCTGAGCATCACGCCATCGCCGATGAGATGCTGGCGCTGTTCGCCCGTCTGCCGGCTGACAGTCGCGCATTGCTGCTCCTGGTTAACGTGGAAGGCATGCGTTATCAGGAAGCAGCTGACACGCTGGACATTCCGCTGGGCACCGTGATGTCACGGTTGTCGCGGGCGAGAAAACAGTTGCAGCACATGACCGAAGGCCTGCCGGCCCCGGTGACGTTGAGGAGATTAAAATGAATATCCCGCCCGATGAGAACCAGCTGCACGCCTGGCTGGATGGTGAACTGGATAGTGCCAGCCATCAGGCCGTCAGCGACTGGTTGGTGCAGCATCCTGACATCGCCGCCCAGGTTGAGGGCTGGCGTCAGGACAAGCTGCGCTTGCAACAAAGCCTGCAGCGCAATATGGCGCGAACCACCTTTACGCCACTGCAGCCGGCACAGCTGCGCCAGCGGCGTGCGCGGCAGCGTTATCAGCGGCTGGCGCTGGCCTGCTCGCTGGTGCTGGCGTTGGGGATCGGCAGCCTGTCCGGCTGGCAGATGACTGAACGCTTACAGAATCATCCGTTACCGATGGAGGATGCGGTACAGGCTTACCGGTTATTCGGCGATGGCGCGCAGCAGGCGACGATGGACATTAGCACCCACCAGACGACACAGCTGGCCAGCTGGCTGGGCCGCTATTTTATCAACGGTACGCTGCCGCCCAATCTGGAGCGCTTTGGCTATCAGCTCATCGGCGCGCGCCTGATGGCGAATGAGCATGGCGCCTCGGCGCTGGTGCTGTATCAGACCGCCAGCGGCACGCGCGTTGGCTGGTACATCCGCCCGCAAACCGTGCGGCTGGAAAAGGGGTCGCGCCAGGCGGATAACCTGGTGGCGCAATACTGGAGCGATCGCCACTATAACTATGCACTGGTGAGCCCGATGAGCGGCGAAGCCGCACCGGCGCTGCGTGCTGCGATAGGCAGCGAAGTGGGCTGATTCATTTGCCTGCCAGCTTTGCCTGCAGGAACGTCATAAATACCCGATTGATCTCGCTGCGCTGGCGATGCTGCGGATAAAGCGCATTCAGGTGCAGCGAGGCCGGATGCCAGTCATCCAGTACCGTCACCAGCTCACCACGCGCCAGCGCCGGAGCCACGATAAACTCCGGTAGCAGGATCAGCCCCAACCCGGCGACGGCCGCATCACGCAGCATTTCTCCGTTATTGCTGACCATCGGTCCCTGGACCGCCAGCACTTTACGCGTGTCGCCCTGAAACAGCTCCCAGCCGGTCTGGCTTTCACGTCCATAGCGCAGACAGAGATGCTGCAGCAGATCCTCCGGCTCACGCGGTGCGCCAGCACCCTGCAGGTAGGTCGGGCTGGCACAAATTACGCGGCGGAATTCCCCCAGCCGTTTGGCGATCAGGCTGGAGTCCGGCAGCGTGCCGATGCGGATCGCCATATCAAAACCTTCACCCACCATATCCACATGCCGATCGGCCAGTTCCACCTGGAACTGGATACCGGGATGCTGGCTCAGGAATTCGGCGATATAAGGGGAAAGATGGCTGATGCCGAACGACATCGGCACGCTGAGACGAAAACTGCCGCGCAGCACCTGACGACGACCAGACACCGCCAGTTCGGCTTCCTGCATATCATCCAGAATGCGCTGCGCATGCTGGGCAAACAGCTGGCCGTTGTCGGTTACGGACAGTTTGCGCGTGTTGCGATTCAGCAAACGCGCCCCGAGCGACTCTTCCAGCGCGGCGATGCGTCGGCTGACGTATTGCTTGGAGAGCATCAGCTGTTCAGCCGCAGCGGTAAAGTTGCCCGCTTTGATTACGGCGACGTAAATCCGGAGATCTTCAATCTGCATATTGTCCACTTATCTGTGACAGTCATTGTCATCCAGGCGCATTGTTGGGCAAATCAGTTTACGTATACTGGTCAGCAACGGGAAGGGCCTTCGCCCTCCAGCTAAAAAAATTTAAGGAGCAGACCATGATTGAACAACGACTGTCCGAACAACGTGGCTTAGGCGATCACGGCTGGCTGCATTCACGCCATACCTTTTCGTTTGCCAGCTACTGGGACCCACAACAGACCGGTTTCTCCGATCTGCTGGTGATTAACGATGATCAGGTAGCACCGGGTCGCGGTTTCGGTGCGCATCCGCACAACAACATGGAGATTATCTCCTACGTGCTGGAAGGCGCGCTGGAGCATAAAGATTCCATGGGTACCGGTTCGGTTATCGTGCCTGGTGACGTGCAGCTGATGAGCGCCGGCAGCGGCGTGACGCACAGCGAGTTTAACCACTCGAAACAGGATAATGTGCACTTCCTGCAGATCTGGATTGTGCCGGCAGAACGCGGTACCGAGCCAGGTTACCAGCAGGTGTCAGTGGCAGAGGCCGACAAACGCGGTCAGCTGCGCCTGATTGTTTCGCCACAAGGCGACAACGGCTCGCTGCGCGTACGTCAGGATATGCGTATTTACGCGGGACTGTTTGACGGTGCCGAGCAGCAGACGCTGGAACTGGCTAACGATCGCTATGCTTACATTCATGTGGCGCGCGGCAGCATTGAAGTGAATGGCGTGAGCTTTAAAGCCGGCGATGGCGCGCGCGTACGCAATGAGACGGCGCTGCAGTTCGCTAACGGTAACAACGCTGAAGTGCTGGTGTTTGATTTACGACCAGTAGAAGTTAATCATCCGCAGCGTTAATTCATTGCGCGGTAAGTCAGCGAGGCATGGCGTGAACCTTCACGCCATGCCTTTTTATTTGGCTTAAGGTACGAATAATAACCAGCACCTGACAGGTCCGGCATAAAATAGGAATTTTTACCTTCCACAAAAATGCAAAGCCCCTTAAATTTGCCTCCAGGATAAGCACGCTACGCCAGGTATTTGGCGGCTAAACAACAAACAAAGTTAACACTATTACATTCCATTAGAATTAATGGTAATGAGGATTTTGATGGTTTTAAAACGCAGCTTTAATATCGCAGTGGTATTGGTTCTAGCCTTTTCTGTAACGGCTTGTGGCATGTCTCATCGTGGCCGCAACACCGCCATTGGCGCCGGTGTGGGTGCGGTGGGCGGCGCTGTTCTGACCGGTGGCAGCACCTTCGGTACCCTCGGCGGCGCGGCTATCGGCGGCCTGATTGGTCACGAAGTCAGCCGTTAATTTCACCGCTACTCAGGATTTCGCCAGCCGGAATGCTGGCGAAATCATTTCACTTCATAACCCGCCGTCAATAGCCCCGCGTTGAAATATTCATCGGCCAGAAATTTCTTTATTTAATCCGGCCATCAATTATTACCGCTACCGCTTAAAAAATATTAATCGATCTGTAGCTGATGAATCATCAGAGCGGCGCGTGCGGCTTCTTTGCCTTTTTTAATAAAATGTTCGGTATAAAACGCTTCAATCGCATCGACCGGCTGAAAATTGTGCGGAGTGAGTGATACCGAAAACACCGGAACATTGGTGGCGAGCTGTACATTCATCAGGCCATCGACGACGGCCTGTGCGACAAAGTCATGGCGATAGATGCCACCGTCGACCACCAGCGCGGCGCAGACAATCGCATCAAATTTGCCGGTTTCGGCCAGGCGTTTAGCCAGCAGCGGCATTTCAAACGCGCCGGGTACGTCATAGCTTGTTAATGTATTTTCGACGCCTTGTTCTGCCAGTTCCTGCTCAAAGCCCACCAGCGCGTTGTTCACGATCGCCTGATGCCATCCTGCTTTAATAAAAGCCACCCGAAACTTATTCATAATGCTTCCATGATTAGCTGAAAAATTTATAAGTGAATAATAAAAAAGTCTTTTTTATCATCTACCCGCTATCCGTCTGGTATACCATATGTTGCAATTTTGATCCACAACGCGGGCAGTTCGGTTAACGTGCTGCTTGACGCCAGCCAGCGCCTGCAATACAAATAGACGCGTCGGGGGAGTCTCGCCTGAGAGACTGAGAGGCTAATAGCGCACTGCGCGGCTTAGCGACCCTTTGAACCTGACCCAGTTGATACTGGCGTAGGAAGACTGACGGCTTCATGTGCAAAGCCGTCTGGCGCAAAGGCGAGCCCGATCGCTGGCGTCGATTCCCTTCACCTGTATCTGCGGGTCTCAGTTATCACTGAGAGGCCGATGTGAATTTCCCAGATTATTTACCGGATCGTTGTTCATGAGCCGCTGGAGCGTGCTCGGTAGCGGTGTGTCCGGGCTTTGTGTTGCCACGCTGCTGGCTGAGCGCGGCGAAACCGTCGAGGTCATTGATGATGAAGCGCGTCAGCCTGCCTCGTGGTTTGCCGGTGGCATGCTGGCGCCGTGGTGTGAAGCAGAAAGCGCGCCAGCCGACGTAATTACCCTCGGCCAGCATGCTGCGGCATGGTGGCAAACGCGCGTCAGCAGCGTGGTGCATCAGGGCACGTTAGTGCTGGCACCGCCGCGTGATAACCCGGAGTTAAACCGCTTCGCGCGCATGACAACGGCGCATCAATGGGTTGATCCGGCGTCGCTCGAACCGGCGCTGGAAAACCGTTTTGCGCGCGGACTGTTTTTCCCGCGCGAAGCACATCTCGATCCGCGCCGTGCGCTGGCTGAACTGCGTGACAAACTGCTGCTGCGCGGCGTCCGCTTTGATGCGCGCCAGCCATCGGGCCAGATCATCGACTGTCGCGGTATCCATGCCAGAGCGCAACTCTCCGGCCTGCGCGCGGTGCGCGGGGAAATGCTGATCCTGCAGAGTCATGAGGTGACATTTTCCCGGCCGATTCGTCTGCTCCATCCGCGTTTTCCCTGTTATCTGGTGCCGCGTCGCGACGGCCACTTCATGCTCGGTGCCACCATGATCGAAAGCGACGATGCCAGCGCTATCAGCGCGCGCGCCATGATGGAACTGCTCAGCGCGGCCTACACCCTGCACCCGGCGCTGGCGGAAGCGCGCGTCATCGAAAGCGGCAGCGGTCTGCGTCCGGCATGGCCGGCTAATCTGCCGGAAATCCACTATCACAACGGTATTTTTTATCTTAACGGCATGTATCGTCACGGTTTTCTGCTGGCACCAATGATGGCAGAACAGCTGATGCAGCGCCTGTCCGGGGAGGTTAGCCATGAATATTCAGCTTAACGGCCGCACCATCAGCACTGAGGCCAGCAGCCTCAGCGAATTGCTGATCGAACAGCAAATCGATGCGGTCTGTGTTGCCACCGCCTGCAATGGCGATTTTGTGCCGAAAAGTCAGTATGCCAGCCTGCAGTTGCAGGAAGGCTGGCAGCTGGAAGTCCTGTCACCGATGCAGGGAGGCTGAGCGATGTTTTACGATTTTACACCGCAGTCACGCTTGCTGCTCGGCACCGCAGGCTACCCTTCACCGGCGATTTTGCAGCAGGCGATCGCCGCATCCGGCAGTGAAATTATCACTGTCAGCCTGCGCCGCGAAGGCACGGCGGGCGCGGCTTTTCGCGAGCTGCTGACGGGCCTGAATGTGCGCGTGCTGCCCAATACCGCTGGCTGCCACACGGTCAAAGAGGCCGTCACCACCGCGCACATGGCGCGCGAGTTGTTTAACACGCCGTGGATCAAGCTGGAAGTGATTGGTCATGCCGACACGCTGCAGCCCGATCCGTTCGCGCTGGTCGAAGCGGCACGCATTCTGTGCGCCGACGGCTTCCAGGTGTTTCCCTACACCACGGAGGATCTGATTGTCGGTGAAAAACTGCTGGCCGCCGGCTGTGAACTGCTGATGCCGTGGGGCGCGCCCATCGGCTCCGGCCAGGGACTGCGAAATATTGACGGGCTGCGGGCGATGCGAGCCTGGTTCAGCGATATTCCACTGATCATTGATGCCGGCATCGGCGCACCGTCACAGGCAGCGCAGGCTATGGAGATGGGCTTCGATGCCATCCTGCTCAATACCGCCGTGGCGAAAGCGGGCGATCCGGTGGCGATGGCGCGCGCGTTCAGCCAGGCGATCGCCGCCGGGCAGGGCGCGCGCGATGCCGGGCTGATGGAGAAGCGTGATATGGCCGTGGCCTCAACGCCGATCTTCGGCCTCGCTAACCTGAACTAAGGAGCGCGCAATGGAACGCTACCAACGCCAGATGATGCTGCCGGAAATTGGCGTCGTCGGGCAGCAGAAACTGGCTCGCGCCCGCGTGCTGGTAGCCGGTGCCGGTGGGCTGGCCGCCACGCTGCTGCCTCAGCTGACGGGCGCGGGCGTCGGTCAGCTGTGCCTGTACGATGATGATCAGGTCGCGCTGCATAACCTGCATCGCCAGACGCTGTTCACCCTGCAGGATGTGGGTCGCAGCAAAGCTGTGGCGGCGCAGCAGGCTTTGCAGCAGCGCAATCCTGAGGTGCAAATCGAAGCGGTGCCCGAGGCGCTGAGCGCCAGCAATATCGCGCAGGCGCTGACGGGGTGCGATCTGGTGATTGATGCCGCCGATAACTTCGCGGTGACTTACCAACTGTCTGATGCCTGTTTCCAGGCAGGCATACCGCTGATCAGCGCCTCGGTGCTGGGTCGTCAGGGCTATGCTGGCGGTTTTTGCGGCGGCGCGCCGAGCTATCGTGCGCTGTTTCCGCAGCTGCCTGCTTCCGCGGCTAACTGTAACACCGCTGGCGTGATGGGCCCGGCCGTGGCGGCGCTGGGGGCGATGCAGGCGCAGATGGCGCTCAGCGTACTGCTCGGGCTGCAACCCTCACCGCTCGGCTGCATGGTCAACTGTGACTTCGTCAGCTGGCACTTTCGTTCGTTCCGCTTTGATGCGGCACAGGAACCGGCCCAGCCCGGCGTGCCGTTTATTGATGCTCACCTGTTACAACCCGGAGACTGCATTGTGGAGCTGCGCAGCTGCGAAGAGGCGCCTGCCAGCGTGGCCGATCGGGTTGAGCGCGTATTGCCGCACGAACTGGACGCCTGGCAGCCACCGGCGGATCGCCGCATCGTACTGGTCTGCGCCAGCGGCATCCGGGCGGCGCAGGCGGCCAGCGCGCTGGCGCAGCGCGGCTTTAATCAGCTGGCGATTCTGGCGGCGCGCCGGCCATGACGCAGGACATCCGCTTTGACCAGGTGAGCTTTGCCTGGGGCGAAAAACAGCTATGCGATCGGCTCAATTTGCAACTGCGCGGCGGCAAAACCACGGTGCTGCTGGGCTGCAGCGGCATTGGCAAAAGCACGCTGCTGCGTCTGGTGGCCGGCTTAGTGCAGCCGCAGCAGGGCAGCCTGAGCGGTATTGCGCAGCACGTGGCATGGATGGGGCAGCAGGATCTGCTCTATCCGTGGCTGACGGTGCTGGAGAACGTGATGTTGACGGCGCGTCTAAGCGGTGCGAAGCCGGACCGCGTGCGGGCGCACCATTTGCTGGCGCAGGTGGGACTGGAAGACGAGGCGCAAGCCGCGCCCTCACAGCTCTCGGGTGGTATGCGGCAGCGGGTCGCGCTGGCGCGCACGCTGTATGCGCAGCGCGAGCTGGTGCTGATGGATGAGCCGTTCGCCACGCTGGATGTGATGACTAAACACCAGCTGCAAACGCTGACCGCGACGCTGCTGCGCGGCAAAACGGTGCTGCTGGTGACGCACGATCCGCTGGAAGCCTGCCGTATGGCCGATGACATTCTGCTGTTGCACGGCCAGCCGCTGCAGATGACGCACTGGCCTGTGCCGAACGGTACGGTGCCGCGCGCGCTCAATGATGCCGGACTGCTGCAGGCGCAGGCCGAACTCTTTTCCCGACTGAATTCCTATGAAAAAGCTGAGTAGTGGTATCTACCTGATCGCGGTGGTGCTGGGCGTGTGGCTGCTGGCGCGCCACAACGGCGTACCGGCATTTCTGCTGCCGGCACCGCAGGCGGTGCTGGAGGCTCTGTGGCAAAAGCGGCAGCTGCTCGCGCATCACGCAATGTTCACGCTGGCGGAAATTGTGCTGGCGCTGCTGCTGGGCGTCGGCGGTGGCGTGGTGCTGGCGGTGCTGATGGCTTCCAGCCCGCTACTGCGTCGGGTGCTGTTTCCGCTGGTGACGGCCAGCCAGACCATCCCGGTATTTGCGCTGGCCCCGCTGCTGGTGCTGTGGCTGGGTTTTGGCATCGCGTCAAAAGTCGTGGTGGCGGCGCTGATTTTGTTTTTCCCGCTGTGCCTGTCGCTGTTCGACGGTTTATGCCGTACGCCTGCCGGCTGGCTGGAGCTGGCGCAAACGCTGTATCCCTCGCGCTGGCGAATTTTCTGGCGCGTGCGCTGGCCGGCTGCGCTGCCGCAGTTTTTCGCCGGCCTGCAAATGGCGGTGGTGCTGGCACCCATTGGGGTGGTGATCGGCGAGTGGGTCGGTGCCAGCGAAGGGTTGGGCTACCTGATGATGCAATCCAACGCGCGGCTGGAAACGGCCACCAGTTTTGCCGCATTGCTGCTGTTAATGAGCCTGGCGCTGCTGCTCTCAGCGGCCGTGGCGCTGGTGCGTAAAAAATTTCTCTGGCAATCATACTAAGGAACTTGAGTGAACAGACTTCTTCGTGCCATCGCTTCGTTACTGCTGCTGGCCACCATCAACGCGCAGGCAGCCGAAAAGGTGCGGCTGCTGCTCGACTGGTTCATTAACCCAAACCACGCGGCGATCTTTGCCGCTCAGTACAGCGGGGCGTTTAAACAGCAGGGGCTGGATGTCGAGATGATCGCACCGGCGGATTCCGCGTCGGTACCGCTGTTGCTGGCGGCAGGCAAGGCGGATCTGGCGATTAGCTATCAGCCACAGCTCTATACGCTGGTGGACAAGCAGGTGCCGGTAATCCGGGTTGGCACGCTTATTAACCAGCCGCTGAACACCCTGACAGCCGTATCGGGCGATATCCACAGTATTAAAGACTTCGCCGGTAAATCGATTGGCTATGCGATTCCCGGCGCGGAAGATGTGGCTATCCGCAACATGCTGAAATCGCAGGGCGTCGACGTTAACAGCGTGAAGCTGGTAAATCTGAATATGGACGCCGTCTCCGCGCTGCTGACGCATAAAATTGACGGCGCGCTGACCATCTTCCGTAACTACGAGCTGCTGGATTTGCAGGACAAAGGCGCAAAGCCGGTGTCGTTTAAACCGGAAGATTACGGCGTGCCGGCCTACGATGAGTTGATCATTCTGGCCAACAGCAACACAGCGGCAAACGATCCTCGCATCCCGGCATTTCTGCGTGGGCTGGATGCGGGCATCGCCTGGCTGCGCGCTCATCCGCAACAGGCGTGGCAGGCGTTCATTAAGCGTTACCCTGAACTGGATACGCCGCTCAATCATCAGGCCTGGCAGGCGACGCTGCCTTATTTTGCAACGCACAGTGCGGAATTCAATCAGGCGCGTTATCAGGCATTTGGTGAATATATGAAAGCCAACGGGCTGATCACCACCGTGGCGCCGCTGGCGCGCTATTCACTGTAATCCGTCCGCTTGCGCCGTTTTCCCAGGCCGGGAGAACGGCGCGCGTTGACATTGCGTGCGGCCGGGGGACAAACGGAGACCCGCATCCCCGGTTTTCGGAAAATACTGGATTTCTGTGACTGTTATCACTGCGCGGGTAACGCTAAAATAAATACTTCTCATTTAGCAGAAGGTTTTTCGTCACGATGTTTTCGCGTTTCACACTGGCCACGTTAACGGCCACACTCCTGCTCACCGGTTGCGCGCGTCATGCTGCCAGCGACAGCAGCGCTGATGCTGCCGCCGCAGAAGCCCCGGCTACTGCTTCCGCTCCGGTCGAAAACAACGACAGCGCTTCGCCGTTTGCCAGCGGACCGACCGTCATCAATGTCTCCCATCTGGTGACGCGCACCGACGATGGCTCATCCGTGTACGTGACGGTGGATGGGCAGGAAGCCGGACTGCTGCAAAAGGGCGAGAGTAAAGAGCTCCGCGTTCCGGCCGGTAAACACCAGATTGGCGGCTACGTGCAAACACTGTTTGGTTTTGGCAAAGTGACCATTCCTGCGGTCGATGTCACCACAGACACCAATGGCCCGAAAAACGTGGTCTATTCCGTTACGCGGCAAAAACCGCAGTTCAGCGAAAGCGCTGCCACGCCAAACAACTCCTGATTGACTGTGGTGCGGGCCAGATGTCGGCACCGTTGATCGAAGTCTGGGGCAGGGCGTTATGCGCTCTGCCTGAACGGTCAGATAATTAAGTCGACATGCTGGCCACCCGGCATCTTTACACCCAGCGTCAGCTCTCCACCCAGCGCCTCAATGTAGCGCTTCAGCGTGGAAATTTTTAACTCTGCACCACGCGCTTCCATCGCCGCCACAGATGACTGGGCAATGTGCATGGCCTGCGCTTGCTGACGCTGAGTCCGCTGCATCTGCTCACGTAATTGATAAAGCTGGTATTCCAGACGCATCTGGCTGACGCGTTCATCGACCTGATGTTGCTGTTCGGGCGTCAGCGCCGCCAGCATCTCATCCAAGGTTTTCATTATGAGTTTCCCCGATTGCGTTCAGATGATGATGGTATTCGGTTTCGGCAATGTGAAGCATCTGCTGATAGAAACGCTTCTGATTTTTACCCTGTTTGTTGCCGGCACACAGCACAATCGCATGGCGGCGCGGATCGAAAACAAAAAAGCTGCGGATGGGACGACCTTTACTTTGCACGCGTAGCTCTTTCATATTGGGCACCCGCGATAACATCAGAGTATCAACGAAAGGGCGACCGAGATGCGGACCGTCCTGCGCCAGAAGCTTCAGGGCGGCAAGCACGTCGAGACGCAACGCTTCATCCTGAGCCTGCAACCATTTCCAAAACCGATCTGTTGCTTCAACCTGCCACACGATGCCATCCTTGATAGTCTGTAGTCTATTTTATCGTCTGCAGTCTATCAAGGCTCGCGGATTAAAAAATCCGTGACGGGGAATTTATCTCATCTTTCGAGTCTGGCTCGCAAAAAACAGCGGTAAAGCGCAGCGCAATAAGCCATCAGTGCATCAACGCATACACGACATCAATCGCGTTGATGACCAGGAAGAACAGGATAATGTGGGTGAGGGCATTAACGGACATCGCTTTGGGTTGAGACATCATCAGTCCTGAATAATTAACGTGAATACAGTGAAGTAACGTTAAATATTACCTGTTAAGAATAAGATTACTATGCTGTGCCACGGTTATCAGAGGTGCCGGACGGCTGCGTTTTCATGCGCGGGTTCAGAAGACACCACATTTCATCCGCTTGCGGCCGCGCGTCCTTAATTTTAAAGATAAATCGCAGGGGCATTCGCCTGATGGCTGGCCCGGATTGCGTGGCTAATGGCGTCGAGGCGCAGCGGTGAGATTAAATCGCCGGTAAGATTTGCGCCGTCAGAGTGCGTAAATGTTCACGCAGTAATTGATGTAAAGCGCGAATCGCCGGCGAGAATTGTTTGCGATGCGGGCAGATTAAATGCAGCGGCGTGCTTTCACCTGGCAGCTGCGGCAGCACCCGTTCCAGCCGGCCGTGTCTGATATCATCGCAGACATCAAGCCAGGATTTATAAGCAATCCCCATTCCGGCAATCGCCCAGCGGCGCGCCACTTCAGCGTCGTCGCACAGCAGCCGGCTTTTCACCGTAATCTGTCGCCGCATCCCTTCCTGCGGGAAGGTCCATTTATCATACACGTGGCCGCCCATGACAAACGGCAGACAGTGATGCTGTGCCAGATCCTCGAGTTTTTCCGGACGGCCATGTCGATCGAGATAATCGGGTGCGGCGACCATCACACGGCGGTTTTCTTCCGCCAGCGGTAGCGCGACATAGCTGCTGTCCTCCAGCTTACCGTAGCGAATGGCGATATCCACCGGATCGCGGAACACGTCACTCACCTGATCGGAAAACGAGAGACGCAGCCCGAGCGCCGGATGCGCCCGGCAAAACTCTGTCAGCAGCGGCAGAATAATATGACGGCCGATGTCAGACGGCAGAGCGATTTTCAGCTCGCCGCTCAGGGCATCGTCGTGGCTTTGCAGGCTTTCTGCACCGGCGTGCATTAGCGCCAGCATCTCCTGCGCGAACGGCAGATACTTTTCGCCTTCCGCCGTTAAACGCAGGCTGCGCGTCGATCGCGCAAACAGGCGGCGATCGAGATCGCGCTCCAGCCGCTGAATGGCGGCGCTGACCTGACCGGGCAGCAGGTTGGCTTCGCGCGCTGCGCGGGAAAAGCTGCCCAGCGCGGCAGAGCGCACAAACAGGGTGACATCTTCTAAACGAATCATCGACGTTCTCGCCATTATCGGGATTTTCACTCTACGAGTGAAAGTGTTGTCCTGCAACAGGCATTTTTCCCGGCGCGATGTCTGGCTATGCTGCTGTCAACACCCTGAAAATATTCACTCACCTGGAGCTTGTTGCATGAAAGCGATTGTTTATAGCCAAAACGGTTTACCGATTTCAGATGAAAATGCGTTGTATGAACTGGACGTGGCGAAACCGCAGCCAGGCGCACGCGATCTGCTGGTAAAAATCAGTGCGATTGCGGTTAACCCGGTTGATACCAAAGTGCGCGCGGGCGCCCCG
>NZ_SDFT01000029.1:0-89207 GCF_004916815.1 Pantoea sp. R102 | reverse complement strand
CAGCGCGGCGGCCAGGCGTCTTACGTCATCTTCGGCTGCGAGCTGGCGGCGGGCCACCACAATGCGCGGTTCGACTTTGATGAAGCGGTGATGGCTACTGCCGTGCAGATGCTGGCTACGCTGGCGCTTAACCAGACGCAATTCGGCGGTGCCCGATGAGCGCACACGACTTCATCGATCGCTACATCGACCAGCACCAGGCGCGTTTCAGTGCCCTCAGCGATGCCATCTGGGACGTGCCGGAAACCCGTTTCGAAGAGACGCAATCGTCTGCGCTGCTGGCCGATGCGCTGGCGCAGGAGGGGTTTGAGGTCGAGCGCGGCGTTGGCGGTCTCGACACCGCGTTTATCGCCTCAATCGGCCACGGCCAGCCGGTGATCGCCATCCTCGGCGAGTTTGATGCGTTGGCCGGCCTGAGCCAGCAGGCGGGCTGCGCCACGCCTGAGCCGCTGGTGGAAAACGGCAATGGTCACGGCTGCGGCCACAACCTGCTCGGTACCGCCGGCCTGGCCGCCGCTTTCGCCATCAAAGCCTGGTGGGCAGAACAGGGCGGACGCGGCACGCTGCGCTTTTACGGCTGCCCTGGCGAGGAGGGCGGCTCGGGTAAAACCTTTATGGTGCGCGAGGGGCTGTTTGATGATGTCGATGCTGCCGTGACCTGGCACCCGGAAGGCTTCAGCGGCATGTTCAACCTCAGCACCCTCGCCAATATTCAGGCGGCGTTTCACTTCAAAGGCGTGGCGGCGCATGCCGCTAACTCGCCGCATCTCGGGCGCAGCGCGCTGGACGCGGTGACGCTGATGAATACCGGCGCAAATTTCCTGCGCGAGCACATCGTGCAGGAGGCGCGCCTGCACTATGCGGTCACCCAAACCGGCGGCGTATCGCCCAACGTGGTGCAGGCCGATGCCGAAGTGCTGTACCTGATTCGCGCGCCGCAGCTCGACCAGGCCCAGGATATCTACCAGCGCGTGATCAACATCGCCAAAGGCGCAGCGCTGATGACCGATACGCAGATGACGGTACGTTTTGATAAAGCCTGCTCCAACTATGTGCCCAACCGCGCGCTGGAAGCGGTGATGGAACGTAATTTGCACCATTTTGGTCTGCCGCACTACAGCGCGCAGGAACAGGCGTTTGCGGCAGAGATCCGCGCCACGCTGAGCAAAGACGATCTGCGTAACGCGCGACTGAATGCGGCGCGCACCGGTGGCGAAGCGGGTATCGCCTGGGCTGAGGCGCTGGGGGATAAAGTGCTGATGGATGAGGTAGCGCCGTATGCGGTCACGCGCGAGTTGCTGTACGGCTCAACCGACGTTGGCGATGTGAGCTGGGTAACGCCGACGGCGCAGTGTTTTGCCCCCTGTTTTGCCTTCGGCACGCCGCTGCACACCTGGCAGCTGGTGGCGCAGGGCCGCACGCCGATTGCCCACAAAGGGATGTGCCTCGCCGCCAAAGTGCTGGCCGCCACCGCGCTGACGCTGTTGCACGATGATGCCGCGCTGGCGCGCTGTCGTGAAGAGTTTGACCGCGTGCGCCGCGAGCAGCCGTACGTGTGCCCGATTCCGGCCGGCGTGCAGCCATCGACATTAGCATCCTGAGTTCAGCAACGCATTACGCCAGGTGCGCATAAATGCGCACCCTACGGGACGTATTGCGACCGTTCTGCAACGCAGTAACCGGGTGCGTGACCGGTGGTCACCGCTCCTTACCGTGTAGGGTCGCCATTTATGGTGACCTGGTACCAACGCATCACCATTAAAAAAATATAAGCAGTACGCAAACATAACTGACGAGACGACTCATGAGGATCTACCGATGGAAGTGATGACCGAAAATCGCAGCCCCGGCAAGCTGTTCAGCTGGATTGAGCGGGTCGGCAACAAAGTGCCGAACCCGTTCTTACTGTTTGTCTACCTGATCGTGGTGCTGATGATCGCCACCGCGCTTCTCAGCAGCCTTGATGTAGCCGTTAAAAATCCGGCCAATGGCGAACTGGTGCGGGTCAATAACCTGCTGAGCGTGGCGGGCATTCAATGGATCCTGCCCAACATCATCAAAAACTTCAGCGGTTTCACCCCATTGGGCTCCATTCTGGCGCTGGTGATCGGGGCCGGCCTGGCGGAAAAAGTCGGCCTGCTGCAGTCGCTGATGGTGAAAATGGCGTCGCGCGTCAGCCGTCGCTACGCCAGCTATATGGTGCTGTTTATCGCGTTCTTCAGCCATATCTCTTCCGATGCCGCACTGGTGGTGATGCCGCCGCTCGGCGCGCTGATCTTCCTTGCCGTCGGGCGTCATCCGGTCGCGGGCCTGCTGGCGGCGATTGCCGGCGTCGCATCGGGTTTTACCGCGAATCTGCTGATCGTCACCACCGACGTACTGCTCTCCGGCATCAGTACAGAGGCCGCCAAAGCGGTCAGCGACACGGTCCACGTCAGCGTGATCGATAACTGGTTCTTCATGGCCAGCTCGGTCATCGTACTGACCGTGGCCGGCGCGCTGCTGACCGATAAATTTGTCGAGCCGCGCCTGCCCGTCTGGAACAGCAGCCACCACGAACGCCTGCCACCACTGACGGCGCAGGAGAATCGCGGCCTGAAGGCGGCCGGTCTCGCCGCACTGGTGTTCATCGGCGTGATGGCGCTGCTGGTGGTGCCAGAGCATGCGCCGCTGCGCAACCCGAAAACCGGCGGCATCATCCCTTCGCCGTTTATTCAGGGCATCGTGCCGATCATCATCCTGTTCTTCTTTGTGGTGGCGATTGCTTATGGCGCGGTGACGCAGCAGATTCGCCGCGCTGACGACATCCCCCGACTGCTGGTGGATCCGATGAAGAGCATGGCCGGCTTTATCGTCATGGTGTTTCCGCTGTCGCAGTTCGTAGCGTTCTTCAACTGGAGCAACATGGGCAAGTTTATGGCCATCGGCCTGACCGATATGCTGGAGAGCGCCGGCATCAGCGGTGCGCCGGCCTTTCTCGGCCTGATGTTCCTCTCGGCATTTCTGTGCATGTTTATCGCCAGCGGCTCGGCGATCTGGTCGATCCTCGCGCCGGTGTTTGTGCCGATGTTTATGCTGCTCGGCTTTCACCCGGCGTTTGCCCAGATGATTTTCCGCATCGCCGATTCCGCCGTGCTGCCGCTGGCGCCGATGTCGCCGTTTCTGCCGCTGTTCCTCGGTTTCCTGCAGCGCTATCAAAAAGACGCGCAGCTCGGCACCTACTACGTGCTGATCTTCCCGTATCCGCTGGTGTTCTTTGTGACGTGGATCGCGCTGCTGCTGGTGTGGTATCTGCTGGGCCTGCCCATCGGTCCGGGCGTTTATCCGCATCTGCCCTGACCTGGCGCCATGGACGGCGTACCGCTTTCTGTGAACTGCAACGCACGTTGCCAAAATGTCACCGCTGCGCCTCTCGGCAACCCCGGACGAATTGATTATTCTGCTATTTCTTCGCTTGCTAACGGTTAATGATTTCTGACAAACCACCACCGGGCGGATCCTGCAAACACCGAGGTAACAATCATAATGACAACCACCTATTCGACAGGGGTGGCGACCGATCGCATCGCGACCGAACGCCAGACGCTGGCCGGGCGCATCGACGCTCTGCCCTCTTCCGCCGGGCTGTGGCGCTTTATTACGCTGCTGGCGCTCGGCGGCTTCTTCGAGCTGTACGATCTGTTTGAAACCGGCTACATCAGCGCCGGGCTGGTCGCCGCTGGCGTGTTCCACACCGGCACCGCGGGCGTGTTTGGTATCGCCGATCAGGCGGCGTTCGCCTCGGCGACCTTTCTCGGCCTGTTTGTCGGTGCCAGCCTGCTGACGCCCTATGCCGACCGCTTCGGCCGTCGCCTGACCTTTATGTGCGCGCTGGCGTGGTACGGTGCGTTCTCACTGCTGATGGCGTTCCAGCACAGCGCGGAGATGATTATTCTGTGCCGCTTCCTGGTCGGTATCGGTCTGGGCGTCGAGCTGGTGACCATCGATACCTATCTGTCGGAGTGGGTGCCAGCCCATCTGCGCAGCCGCGCGTTTGCCTTCTCTTTTTTCGTTCAGTTCCTGTCGGTGCCGACGGTGGCGCTGATGTCATGGTGGCTGGTACCGCAAACCCTGCTCGGCCTCGAAGGCTGGCGCTGGGTCGTGATCGCCGGTGCGCTGTGCTCGCTGGTGATCTGGTTTATCCGGAAAAACCTGCCGGAGTCGGCGCGCTGGCTGGCGCAGCAGGGGCGGCATCAGGACGCGCACCGGGTGCTGAGCGAGATGGAAAAACGCTGCGGCATCGCGCCGGGAGACGATTTCTCTCAGCGTGATGCGGCGGTACAGCTGCCGAAAAAAGGGCGTTTTAGCGAAATCTGGGCACCGGCTTATCGCCAGCGTACGCTGATGCTGGTGGTGATGAACTTCTTCCAGGCAATTGGCTTCTTCGGCTTCGGTAACTGGCTGCCGGCGCTGCTGTCTGGCAAGGGGGCCACCGTTACCCACAGCCTGCTGTACGCCTTTTTCATCACGCTGGCCTATCCGCTCGGCTCGCTGATCTGCAGCCGCTACGCCGACCGGCTGGAAAACAAATGGCAGATCGTTTTTTCATCGCTGATGACGGTGGTGTTCGGCACACTGTTCGCGCTGACCAGCAACCCGCTGCTGATGGTGGTGTGCGGTTTCCTGATCACCTACAGCAACGCCTGGCTGACCTTCAGCTATCACGCGTATCAGACTGAGATCTTCCCGACGCACATTCGTGCGCGCGCCGTCGGCTTCTGCTATTCGTTCAGCCGGCTGTCGACCGCTTTCAGCAGTATTCTGATTGGCCTGATTCTGCAGTATGCCGGCAGTCAGGGAGTGATCGTGTTTATCGTGCTGAGTATGCTGATGGTGATGCTGTCGGTCGGGATTTACGGGCCGAAGACGCGGGGGCTGGATCTGGAGAACATTTAACCCGGATGGGCGCAGGGTGGGCGGCGGCCGGTTCAGCCCGGCAATGCGCACCCTTTGGAGCGGCACGATTCATCGCGCGATAAATCGCGCCGCTACGTCCTGATGCAAACCTTTGGGGGGCGTTTCCGCCCCCGCCAGATTTACACCAGTTCGGTTTTCACCCCTTCCTGGATCAGCACGTCGGCATCGACGCCGCTGTGGCTGTAAACCTGATACTTCACGCCAGCCACCGTGGTGCTGCCCTGCTGTTTCACCCAATCGCCCACGTCACCGCCGTCGCCGAGGATGTCATCCAGCTTCACCACGTCCTGCGCATCGCCTTTGATCAGCAGCTGGGTTTTGCCGTCTTTCACGAACAGATCCTGACTTCCAACCTGCAGGATATCGTCAACCGCTACGCTCAGGACGTTTTTGCCGTGACCCGTCATATCGATGGTGCTGCCCTGCTTGCCCTGCGCCAGCACATCGCTCAGGGAAACGGCGAATTCATCGCCCAGGGTGATGACGGCAGGAACATCAAAGGTAGTGATACCGACATGATCGTCATGCATGCCCCATTCAACGTCACTGATGCGCACGCCGCCCGGATTGTTCACCGAATCCACTTCTGCCGGATTGACGCGCACCACGGCTGAACCGATCAGCTTACCGGCCGGGGCGTGGTACTCGACAATGTCGCTTCGCAGGGTGCCAGGGTGCGCCTTCAGCTCATAGCTGTGCAGCAATTTACCTTGCGTGTCATAGAAATCGATGTAATTGCCTTTGCTGTGCACATAATCCGATTTCAGCACCACTTTCTCCGCCACGCCGTCGAAATCCAGCTTCATCTGGCCGCCACGGCCAACAATGATTTCGCCATGCTTCAGCGTTTTTTGCTCGCCGCCGATATTCGGTCCTTTAATCAGCGTCATTTTCAGACTGTCGTCGATGGTATAACTGACCCCGGTTTTAAAATCGATATAGCGCGGATGACCGTTAGCATCTTTCACCAGATCAGGTTGTCCACGAACCCGGCTGATTTCTTTAACCCCGATGTTATCGATAGCGAAATCGTTGCCGTTACCGTTATTAACCTCATTGGTTACCGCCACGCGAACCACTTCTGTTTTGCTGGCGGTATACAGTCCGCTGAAATGATTCCAGGCAGCATCCAGGCCCATGTTGGGAATCACTTTCTGTCCATTAACGTCCAGACCGATTTTCGGTTTCAGGCTCCCGCCAGGAATACGGTAGCCATCAAAATCGAACTGGTAGGTTTTACCCGCTTCGACCTGAATATAGCGATAAACCACTTCTCCTTTGAACCCGTTGGTGTTTGAACCGTTGGTCATGGAACCCAACTCATAAGAGGAATTGCCTCCGCTCCAGCGCTTAACCCCGATGTTGTCATTTTTGTGATACAGACCGCTGGCGATCCAGCCCTGCTGGGTGCCGTCGTTGAAATTCCACACTAGCCCCTTGTGATCGACCTTCGGCGGATCGACATTGATCTCCAGCAGAAAGGTTGGCGCATTCACATCACGAATGGCGCTATCACTGACCTGAAATTGCGTCAGTCCTTTCCACGGTGAGCGATCGTAAGACTGATAGCTCCAGTTACCCGTAGCATCCGCTGTGACCGAGTCCATTAATACCCAGTGGCCCTCAATATGGCAGCCGAAGATATACACCACCTTATTGGGTGCAGACGTGCCTTTCAGGGTTGGCGTCATATCATCGGTGATATCACCGCTTTTCAGCTGGCCCTGCTTTGGTCCGTTATCATCCCACGCAGAAATAATCTCCGTCTTGCCGGAGATAATCGTCAGGTCGAAAACGTCGGCGGCGGCGTCACGCACCGGGCTGTCTGAGACCTGGAACTCATATTTGCCAAAGCCGCCGCGTAACGCGCGCACTTCGCTTTGCCAGTGACCATGAGCATCCGCAACGGTGCTGCCGAGCGTCACCCATACCCCGTTCACGTGACGGGCATAGATATAAACCACGCTGTTCGCTGCAGCATGGCCTTTCAGCGTTGGCGTCAGGTCATCAGTGACATCGCCCTGATGCAGCACGCCGGTCTGCGCGCCAAAATTATCCCAGGCAGAAACGATACCGGGTTTTTCCGGCACCATGTTGAGACTGAACACCTCGGCGCTGGTGTCGCGATCAAAAGTTTTGGCAGCCTGAAACTCATAAGTGCCGTATCCCCCGCGCAGCGCACGCACTTCCGTTATCCAGTTGCCCCAGGCATCGGCCTTAACGCTGCCTAACACTACCCAGTGGCCATCAATATGCCGCGCATGGATATACACCATGCTGTTGGCTTCGGCTTTGCCCTGCAGCGTCGGCGCCATGTCATCGGTGGTGGCACCGTTGATTAATTTGCCCTGCTCGGGCCCGACATTATCGTGCGCCGTGTTGATGGTGGGCTTCAGGCGGGTGCCGTTGTCTGACACATACAGGTCGAACAGCGGCGCAGCGGGATCGCGCGTCGGGCTGTTACTGGCCTGGAAGTGATACGGGCCGGCCCCGCCATCCAGTCGGGCGATTTCCACCTGCCAGTGGCCAAAGGCATCCGCCTGGGTGCTGCCTTTCAGCCACCAGCTGCCGTTTTCGCGTGTGGCATACACGTAGACGATACTGTTGGCTTCCGCCGTGCCTTTGAGCGTGGGGGTGAAGTCATCGGTCAGCGCGCCGTTTTCCAGTTTGCCCTGTGCCGTGCCAAAATTATCCAGCGCATACTCAATCTTCACCGGCGCGGTGGGCACCACCGTATAGGTAAACGGCTCGCTCGCATCGCTCAACTCACCACGGTTATTTTGCGCGCGGGTAGTAATGGTGTTTTCACCGTAGCCCAGCAGATCAACGTTGCTCTCCCAGCGCCACTGCCCGTCAATCACCGGTGCCACGCCGACGCGTACCCCGTTGACGAAGATGATGACGTTTTCTGCGTCCAGCGGCGCGTTGCCGCTCAGGCGCGGGCTGCGATCGTCGCTTTCGCTACCGGCTTTGATCACACCGGTGTTCACCCCTTCATTATCATAGACTTCCAGCAGCTGCGGCTTATCGATGCGCGGCGAATTGACGTAAAGCGTATAGACCGGGGAATCAAAACTGACCTGGCCGAATTTATCGGTGGCGGTGACGTACAGGCGCTGTTCACCGTCACTCAGTTCCGGCGTAATGGTCCACTGGCCGTTTTTCGCCGCCTGCACGCTGCCAACCAGCACGCCGTTGCTGTACAGGCGGACAATGCTGTCCGGCTCGGCATAACCGGTAATGGCTGGCGTTTTATCATCGGTGAAGCCTTTGTTGCCAACCGGGCCCTGCACCGGTCCGAAATCATCCAGTACGCGCATAATTGCCGGCATATCGGGCGGGCTGAGATCGACTTCCAGCCGCGTCTGGAACGGAATCCCGGCGTTGCCGGCCCGGTCGAAAAAGCGGATGGTGAGATTATGGCTCCCCTCTTCCAGCCGCAGCGGCAGCTGATACTCCCAGCTGCCATCGGCCTGAACCTGGGTGGTAAACAACTGGCCGTTAATGGCAAATTCGATATAGCTGACGCTCTTATCCTCAACCACCCCTTTCCAGTACTGATAAGGTGAATTGACGTAGTTCTCCTGCCCCGGTTTGGTCGGGTCGTAATAGCCTACAGACATATGGTCATCCTTTTCGCCAGAGTTAATATCGTTAAAGTAACGCTTAATAAGCGGCAGGGATTTTTAAACGTGGGGGAGAAATCTCTTACAAGAAACGTCTGAAAGGAAAATCTAAGATAATGAATTTTAGTGGGATTTTTCGCACCCTTCAGGCCATGAACCGCGCCATGACCTGAAGGAAATGCTTAAGACAGGCTTACTGCTTTTCCAGCACCCGGATATCCGCGCTGCCCTGTTTTGGCTGCACGCTGTCATCCTGGCGCAGTTTCGCCACCTGTTTCGCCGTGACTTTGGTCTGCACGCCGTTGCCCCAGCTGCTGCGGATAAAGTTCACCACATCAGCCACCTGGCTGTCGTTCAGACGCCAGCCAAACGCCGGCATAGTGATCGCGGTCGGTGCGCCTTGCACGCCCGGCAGCGTGCCGCCTACCAGTACGATGTGAATCAGCGACGTCGGATCCTCTGCCATCACCACCGGATTCCCGCGCAGTGCCGGATAGAAGCGTTGATAGCCGCTGCCGTCGGTTTTATGACACGCCGCACAGCTGTCGACATACACGCCGGCACCCGGCTGGCTGTCGTCACCTTTCCACAGCGCCCGGGCCACTGCGTCATCCTCACGGAACACCGCCTGAGACGGATCTTTCGCGCCGAGCGATTTCAGGTAACGGGCAATCGCGCTGATATCCGCATCGCTGAGATACTGCAGGCTGTGCTGCACTACCTCGGTCATGCCACCAAACGCCGCCGTGTGATCGTTACGGCCATAGCGCAGGAACTGCTGCAGATCCGCTTCGCTCCAGCGCCCCAGGCCATCGCGGTTGTCACCGCGCAGGTTGCTGGCGGTCCAGCCGTCAATCGGCGCGCTGCTGCCGGCAAGATAATCATTGCCCTGGCCGTTATTCAGCGCTTTCTCCTGCATAGTGAAGCTGCGCGGCGTGTGGCAGGCACCGCAGTGGCCCAGTCCTTCCACCAGATAGCGACCGCGCGCCAGCGCCGGATCTTCCTGCGCTGCCGGCTGGAACGCCTTCACATCTGGCGCAAACAGGCCGCGCCAGATCGCCAGCGGCCAGCGCATCGACAGCGGCCACGGAATGTCGCTCTCTTTGTTAGCCTGCGCCACCGGTGCCACGCCGTGCATGAAGTAGGCATACAGCGCCTTCATGTCGTCATCGCTGACCACCGCATAGGACGGATACGGCATCGCCGGATAGAGCGTGTCGCCGTTTTTCGCCACGCCATGACGCACCGCTTTCTGGAAGTCGTCATAGCTGTAGTCACCAATGCCGGTTGCCTTATCCGGCGTGATATTGGTGGAGTAGATGGTGCCAATCGGCGTCGCCATCGCCAGGCCGCCGGCAAACGGTTTACCGCCTGCGGTGCTGTGGCAGGCGACGCAGTCACCGGCGCGCGCCAGATACTCACCGCGCTGCACCAGCGCATCGGCGGCGGTGTCCTCCGCCAGCGCGGCGAACGACAGGGTGCCCAGCAACAGGGCTGTTAAACTTTTGATCATCGCCATGTTCCTTATGCCTGTACCAGCGGGCCGGGGTTCTTCAGATACTGTTCACGAATCGCTTTAGCGGACCAGTAGCTCAGCGCCGCCACCATGCCGGTGGGGTTGTAGCCCAGCCCCTGCGGGAAGGCAGAAGCGCCGGCGACAAACACGTTCGGTACATCCCAGCTTTGCAGATAGCGGTTCACCGCGCTGGTTTTAGGATCTTCGCCCATGATGGCGCCGCCGCTCATGTGCGTGGTCTGGTACACGGTGGTATCGAAATGGGCACCCGGCCCTTTCGCGCCGCCAATGATCATCTTCGGATTCATCGCTTCAGTGATTTTGCGCATCTTGCCGATCATGAACTGCGCCATTTTGATGTCGTTGTCCTGCCAGTCAAAGGTCATACGCAGCAGCGGCTGGCCGTAAGCATCTTTGTAGTTGGGATCGAGATCGAGGTAGTTAGCGCGATACGACTGGTGCGCGCCGTGCGCATCCATCGACACGTGATGGTTATAGGTATCCGCCACCGCCGCTTTCCACTGGCTGCCCCAGTTCGGCGTGCCTGTTGGCGTCGGCAGGCCGGAGATCGGCTTGGTGCCCGCCTGGTTGACCCAGAACGGTGAACCGCCGACAAAGCCGTACGGACCATGGTCAAAGTTATCGGCGTTGTAATCATCCACCGCCACGCCCGCGCCACCGGCACCGATAAACGGATTGGTGGTGGTGTTTTTATCGAACAGCGCCTTCAGCGTGGAGATGTTCTGGTAGGCAAAGTTACGGCCGACCACACCCTCGTTGCTGATGGGGTTGTACGGCTTGCCGATGCCGGACAGCAGCATCAGGTGCACGTTGTGGAACTGGAAGGCGGAGAGGATCACCAGATCCGCCGGCTGCTCCACTTCACGTCCCTGACCGTCCAGATAGGTGACGCCGGTCGCGCGTTTTTTATCGTCGGTCAGGTTGACGCGCAGCACATACGCGTTGTTGCGCAGCTCAAACTTCGGCTCCTGGCGCAGCGCGGGCAGAATGTTAACGTTCGGCGACGCTTTGGAGTACATATAGCAGGCGTAGCCGCTACAGTAGCCGCAGAAGTTGCACGGCCCCATCTGCGCGCCGTAAGTATTGGTGTAAGGACCGGAGGTGTTGGCCGATGGCATATCGTAAGGGTGATAGCCCACCGATTCCGCCGCCTGGGCAAACAGCTGTGCCGACCAGGTGCGCTTCTGCGCGGGCAGCGGGAAGTCGCTGGAGCGATCCGGCGCATACGGGTTGCCGCCTTTCTCTTTGCCCACCACTTTGCCCTTGATTGACCAGGCGCTGCCGGAGGTGCCGAACACTTTTTCCGCCTGATCGAAGAACGGTTCCAGCTCGTCATAGCTGACGCCGAAATCCTGAATGGTCATGCCTTCCGGGATAAAGTTTTTGCCGTAACGCTGCTCGTAGTGACTGCGCAGGTTCAGCTCGACCGGGTCGACGCGGAAGTGCACGCCCGACCAGTGCAGGCCGGCGCCGCCGGTGCCGGTGCCCGGCAGGAATGCCGCCAGCTGACGATACGGTACGGCGGTTTGTGAGGCATCGTGACGGATAGTTACGGTGCTTTTTGACAGATCCTGGAACAGCTTTTTGCGGATGTTATAAGTCAGTTCATCAATCGACTGTGGATAGGATCCATCCGGATAGGTATCGCGATGCGGCCCGCGCTCCAGCGCCACCACATGCAGACCGGCCTCGGTCAGCTCTTTCGCCATGATCGCCCCGGCCCAGCCGAAACCGACGATCGCCACATCCACTTTTTTTAACGCATTTGCCACGGTTACGCCCTCTCGCCGCGAATATCAACTGACGGGAACGGATAACGTTCGCCGCGCTCTACCCAATCCATAAAGTCGGCGCGTGCGCCAGGGAAGCCGATCAGCTTCCAGCCCACCATGCCCTGATTGCCGCCGTGGATCGGATCGCTGAAGTAGCCCTCGCGGGTGTTTTGCAACAGAAAGGCGAAGAAGGTTTTGGCCGGCACCTGCGGGAATTGCGCGCTGCCGTTTTCGAAGGCGCTCAGTAGCGCGTCCTGCTGCGTGGGCGTCAGCTCAGCAAATACCTTGCCGTGCTGCTGTTTGCTCCAGCCATCGGCATCGGCCAGGCCGAGACGGTAGATCTGCTGCGGCACCAGCGGCAGCTGATAGCCGAGCTCTTTTGGCAGATCCGGATTGAACGGTCCCTGCATATACCAGTTGCTGCCGGTGGCATACGGCGTATTCATCTGGCGATCGATAAACTCCGGTACGCCAGCTTCCAGCGCGCCAGGACCACGTTCATCGTTGGGGATCAGGCGCGCCACGGCGGCTTTGATGAAGGCAAACTCTTCGGCGGTAAACCACACCGGTTGATATTCGCGCGCCTGCTGCGGCGCAGCGGCTGTAGACGCTGCCGCACCGGCGGCCATTGGCGCGACCAGTGCGCCCATCGCCGTACTGCCTACCGCCATTGCCGGCGCCAGGGTGATGGTTCTCAGCAGGAAATCCCGGCGAGTGTGACCCTTTTTTTCTTCTGACATGACATTGCCTCATTACCGCATATAATGCGGCATGAAAGTTAAGTAGTTGCGTTGTAATGATTTTTATTGGCGTTTTAAGGGATACAGCAAGACTGTTACCGGTAACAGTTGGCGTAGTGTAACACCATCGCCGTTAATAATTTAGTTTCCCGAAACAAATGAGCACAAAAAACTTAACAACTAACTCTGCCGCTTTACATAAATGCGGCGATGCTGTCATCGTCGGATACAACCGACAACAGACAGATAAATGCCGGAAGCGGTATAAAGAGTACACACAACAGCGGAGTGCCTATGTTTAAGTCCTATTTTCCGCGGCCGGCGCTGTTTTTCAGCTCGGCCGCGATTTGGAGCCTGGTTGCCATTTTTGCCTGGTTTGGCTTTTTCAATGATTTTCCGGCGCGCTTTCCCGCTTTGCAGGCGGCGATGCAGCAGCCGCTGCCGACCAACGCCAGCCGCTTTATCCACGCCAGCCAGCTGTGGTTTTATGCCTACTACTGGATCATGGGTGGCGCCTTTGCGCTGGTGTGGCGCATCATCGACAACCATCCGTGGCAGCGCTGGTCGGTATGGGGATCGTTACTGATTATCTTTGTCACCTGGTTTGGCGTGCAGGTTGGCGTCGGCGTTAACGCCTGGTATGGTCCGTTTTACGACATGATTCAGCAGGCGCTGACCAAAGCCGGCTCGGTGAGCATCAATCAGTTCTATGTGCAGGTACTGGCGTTTCTCGGCATTGCGCTGATTGCGGTAGTGATCGGCGTGATGAACTCGTTTTTCGTCAGCCACTGGGTGTTCCGGTGGCGTACCGCGATGAACAACTATTACATGCATAACTGGCAGCGCCTGCGTCTGGTAGAAGGTGCCGCACAGCGTGTGCAGGAAGACACCATGCGCTTCGCCAGTACGCTGCAGGACTGGGGCATCAGCTTTATCCAGGCCATCATGACGCTGGTGGCGTTTCTGCCGGTGCTGGTGACGCTATCGCATCACGTGAAAGAAGTGCCGATCCTCGGCAATATCCCTTATGCGCTGGTGATCGCCGCGCTGCTGTGGTCGCTGTTTGGTACCGCGCTGCTGGCGCTGGTGGGGATTAAACTGCCGGGGCTGGAGTTTCGCAATCAGCGGGTGGAAGCCGCGTACCGTAAAGAGCTGGTGTACGGCGAGGACGATCCGCAGCGCGCCGCGCCGCCTACGGTGCAGGAGCTGTTCAGCCGCGTGCGTCACAACTATTTCCGCCTCTATTTCCACTACCTCTATTTCAACATCACGCGCATTCTCTATCTGCAGGTGGACAATGTGTTCGGGCTGTTCGTGCTGTTCCCCTCGATTGTTGCGGGCACCATCACGCTGGGGCTGCTTAACCAGATCACCAACGTGTTCGACCAGGTGCGCTCCTCCTTCCAGTATCTGATCACCTCGTGGTCCACGCTGATTACGCTGATGTCGATCTACAAACGTCTGCGCAGCTTCGAGCAGATTCTGCAGGATATTCCGCACGACGAGATGCTGCGCGAAGCCTCGGAGTAAGCGGAAAAGGCTCGGGCGCAGAACCGCACTGTACTCCGGCATCACTCCGGACAGTTCCCTCTCCCGCCCGCGGGAGAGGGTTAGGGTGAGGGCCGGGTGCAGAACCGCACTGTACGCCGACATCGCTCCGGACAGTCCCCTCTCCCGCCCGCGGGAGAGGGTTAGGGTGAGGGCGAAGGAAAACCGGGGAAAATCAATCCCCCAGCAGCACCGACTCCAGCGCGATCTTAATCATATCGTTGAACGTCGTCTGACGCTCTGCCGCGGTGGTTTGCTCGTGCGTACGAATGTGGTCCGACACGGTACAGATGGTCAGCGCTTTGGCACCAAACTCTGCCGCCACACCGTAGATGCCGGCCGCTTCCATCTCCACACCGAGAATGCCGTACTTCTCCATCACGTCGAACATCTGCGGGTCCGGCGTATAGAACAAATCAGCGGAGAAGATGTTACCGACGCGCGCGTCCACGCCCAGCGCTTTAGCTGCATCAACCGCGTTACGCACCATGTCGAAATCCGCGATGGCGGCAAAATCGTGATCCTTGAAACGCATGCGGTTAACTTTTGAGTCGGTGCAGGCACCCATACCAATCACCACATCACGCAGTTTCACGTCTGCACGCACTGCACCGCAGGAACCCACACGAATGATCTTCTTCACGCCGAAATCGGTGATCAGCTCTTTGGTGTAGATCGAGCAGGATGGAATACCCATACCGTGGCCCATTACGGAGATTTTGCGGCCTTTGTAAGTCCCGGTGAAGCCCAGCATGCCGCGTATGTTGTTCACTTCGACCACATCGTCGAGGAAGGTCTCGGCAATGTGTTTTGCACGCAGCGGATCGCCTGGCATCAGCACCACGTCCGCGAAATCGCCCATTTCGGCATTAATATGAGGAGTTGCCATTGTTGTTCTTCCTTATCAAAAAGTGGTGGCTGTTTTACAGCAAGCTTTTGCCGTAGTCCATGCTGGACAGGCCAAAATAGCTGGCGATGGTCTGGCCGATATCGGCGAAGGTATCGCGGTAACCCAGCGAGCCCGGTTTTACTTCTGGACCGTAGATCAGAATCGGGATGTGCTCGCGCGTGTGCTCTGTACCGTGCCAGCTCGGATCGCAGCCGTGGTCAGCGGTGAGGATCAGGATATCGCCCTCTTTCACCAGCGCCATCAGCTCCGGCAGACGACGGTCAAACAGCTCCAGCCCACCGGCATAACCGGCGATATCGCGGCGATGGCCCCAGGTCGAGTCAAAATCGACGAAGTTGGTGAACACTATCGAGTTGTCCGGCGCCTTCTTCATCTGCTCAATGGTGGCATCAAACAGCGCATCCAGACCGGTGGCTTTGACCTTTTGCGTGATGCCCTGCTCCGCGTAGATATCAGCGATTTTACCCACTGAAATCACTTCGCCGCCCTTCTCATCCACCAGCTTTTTCAGCATGGTTGGTGCCGGGGGTTCGACCGCCAGATCGTGACGGTTACCGGTGCGCTGGAAGTTACCGGCTTTATCGCCGACAAACGGACGCGCAATCACACGGCCAATGTTATAGCCGCCGTTGGTCAGCTCTTCACGCGCAATTTCACACAGCGCGTACAGGCGATCGAGGCCAAAGGTCTCTTCATGACAGGCAATCTGGAACACCGAATCTGCCGAGGTGTAGAAAATCGGCTTGCCGCTTTTCATGTGCTCCTCGCCCAACTGGTCAAGGATTACCGTGCCGGAGGAGTGGCAGTTGCCGAGGTAGCCCGGCAGATCGGCGCGTTTTACCAGCGTATCCAGCAGCTCCTGCGGGAAGCTGTTCTCTTTGTCGCTGAAGTAGCCCCAGTCAAACAGCACCGGCACCCCGGCGATTTCCCAGTGGCCGGACGGCGTATCTTTGCCCGAAGAGAGTTCGCTGGCGTAGGCGTACGCGCCGATAATTTCCGCCTGCGGATCCAGTCCCGGCGGGAAGCGGCCGGTAGAGAGTTCCGCCGCTTTGCCAAGGCCGAGCGCGGTCATGTTGGGCAGATGCAGCGGACCTTCGCGGCCTTCATTGGCGCGGCCTTCAAAGCACGCTTCGGCGATATGGCCGAGCGTATCCGATCCTTCATCACCGAATTTATCGGCGTCTTTGCTGGAACCAATCCCGAAGGAGTCGAGAACCATAATAAAAGCACGTTTCATGCAAGTCTCCTGCGCCATAGCGCGATGACAAGTCAAAAAAAAGCGATCAGATCAGTATACCCGAACGGCCGCTGCCTGGCACGCAGTTACGCCACTATTCGCTGATGCGGCGATACACCACCGGCGTGGCCTGCGGAGCATGGTCGCTGGGCGTTATCGCCGCTTTCACTGCCGCAGCGGCCTGCTGCCACTGCGCTTCCGATGCGGCATGAATCACCGCCAGCGGCTGCTGCGCATTGACCTCACTGCCCAGCGTGATCATGTCGCTGAGGCCCACGCTGTAATCAATGCTGTCGCTGGCGCGCTGACGGCCACCGCCCAGCGTCACCACCGCCATGCCCAGCGCCCGCGTGTCCATGGCGCTGACGATGCCGGGACGATCGGCGTACACCGCTTTGCTCAGCATCGGTGCCGGCAGATAGCGGTCCATCTGCTCGATGAAATCCGTCGGGCCGTTCTGCGCCGCCACCATGCGGGCAAACACCTCAGCCGCTTTACCGTTATCCAGCACCTGCTGCAGTTTTTGCCGCGCTTCGGCTTCGTTCGCCGCCAGCTTGCCGGAGATGAGCATCTCAGCGCACAGCGCCAGCGTGACCTCCAGCAGCCGCGGATTGCGCGCCTCGCCGGTGAGGAAATGCACCGCTTCGCGCACTTCCAGCGCATTACCGGCGCTCGACGCCAGCACCTGATTCATGTCGGTGAGCAGCGCGGTGGTTTTGCATCCCGCACCGTTGGCGACGCCGACAATCGCCTGCGCCAGCTGCTGCGAGGCCTCAAAGGTTGGCATAAACGCCCCGGATCCGACTTTGACATCCATCACCAGCGCGTCTAATCCTTCGGCTAATTTTTTGGCGAGGATCGAGGCGGTGATCAGCGGAATGGAATCCACGGTGGCGGTGATATCGCGCGTGGCGTAGAACCGCTTGTCCGCCGGCGCCAGCGAATTAGTCTGACCGATAATGGCAACGCCGACCTGTTTGATGATCTGGCGGAAGCGATCGTCGCTGGGGAAGATATCGAAGCCGGGAATAGCTTCCAGCTTATCCAGCGTGCCGCCGGTGTGACCGAGGCCGCGCCCGGAAATCATAGGCACGTAGCCGCCGCAGGCCGCCACCATCGGACCCAGCATCAGCGAAGTGACATCGCCCACGCCGCCGGTCGAGTGTTTATCAACAATCGGTCCGTTGAGATTCAGCGCCTGCCAGTTGAGTACCGTGCCGGAATCGCGCATCGCCATGGTCAGCGCCACGCGTTCTTCCAGGTTCATGTCGTGAAAATAAATCGTCATCGCCAGCGCGGCGATTTGCCCTTCAGATACGCTGTTATCACGCACGCCGTTGATGAAAAAGCGGATTTCCGCTTCGCTCAGCGGCTGGCCGTCGCGTTTTTTACGAATAATTTCTTGTGGCAGGAACAAGGTTGCCTCCCCGGAAAAGCGATCTATCGCTGAATGACAGCCGCCAGATGCGCAGCAATACGCACCTGACGGCAGTGACACCGTGGGCCGCCATTTTAGCGACCGCGTGGATCAATAACCGGCTTTGCTGGTCGCCGTAGCGTGACCCAGGGTATTCAGCAGGCTGGCTAACAGGCTGGAAGCGCCGAAGCGGAAATGACGCGCATCCGCCCAGCCGCTGCCGAGGATGTCGTCGGCCAGCTGCAGGTAGATAGCGGCATCTTCCGCCGTGCGCACGCCGCCAGCCGGTTTGAAGCCCACCTGCTGCTGCACGCCTTTGTCACGGATTACCTGCATCATGATCGCCGCCACCTCTGGCGTGGCGTTGACCGGCACTTTACCGGTAGAGGTTTTGATGAAATCCGCGCCGGCATCGATCGCGATTTCGGACGCTGCACGAATCAGCGCTTCCTCTTTCAGCTCGCCGGTTTCGATGATCACTTTCAGCAGCACGTTCGCCGCCGCGCAGGCCTCTTTACAGGCTTTTACCAGCGCAAAGCCGACGTCACGATTACCGGCAATCAGCGCACGGTACGGGAACACCACGTCAACTTCATCCGCGCCATAGGCGATTGCCGCACGGGTTTCCGCCAGCGCGATGTCGATGTCGTCGTTACCGTGCGGGAAGTTAGTGACGGTCGCGATACGAATTTCCGGCGTGCCCTGCTCGCGCAGCGTCTTACGTGCAATCGGGATAAAGCGCGGATAGATACAGATCGCCGCCGTGTTACCGGCCGGTGATTTCGCCTGATGGCACAGCGCGATCACTTTTTCATCGGTGTCGTCTTCGTTCAGGGTGGTCAGGTCCATCAGTTGCAGCGCGCGCTGCGCGGCCGCGTTCAGATCGGTCATGGTGCTCTCCAAAGTCAGGCCGGTGAAATCTGCTCACCGGAGAATGTGATAATTATAACAACCCACGCCGCGTGGAATTGCGAGGTTTGTCACAAGGAAAAGGAAACCGCGCTCTGATATACATGCATTTAGCGATTTTAATCACATTAAATCGCTATTTTGCCGAACAGCGCGGCATGATGCGATTGTGATTATTATCACAAATGTTGCCGCAAAAAGGTATCGGATATCGTTAAAGCGTAGTTAATTTGCGACAGAGCGGGGGTTGTCAGCACATCATCAGAAGTGGCAGAGGGGTTGCAGCGACGCGATTCATCGCGCAATAAATTGTGCCGCTGGCAAAATTGCAACGGCGATTAACCGTGACGGCGCTATTAGATGAAGTGAGGTGACGGCAGGCGCAGGAGCATTACTCAATCCGGCAGCACGAACAAACGCAGGCTGTTGTGCCACAGCGCCTCGGCGATCTCATCGGGCGGTTCCGGGCGCAGCTGGCACAATACTTCGAACACATTACGCGCGCGCTCCGGGCGATTTGGCTGGCCCTGAAAACCGTGCAGCGGCATATCCGGCGCATCGGTTTCCAGCAGCAGCGCCTGCAATGGCAGGCTGGCGATGGTGTGGCGGGTTTTGCTGGCGCGCGCATAAGTGATAGTGCCGCCGACACCAATCGCGTAGCCAAGGGCGATGAAACGCTCCGCCTGCTGCTGGCTGCCGGCAAAGCCGTGCACCACGCCGCGTCGCGGCACGTCGTGACGGCGCAAATACTGCGCCAGCTGATCGTGCGTACGTCGCGAATGCAGGATCACCGGCAAATCATAGCGCTTTGCCAGCTTCAGCTGCGCCTCCAGCAGCCGGGTTTGCCGCGCAAAATCCGGCGCTTCCATATACAGATCCAGCCCGATTTCCCCCATCGCCACGCGTTTTACATCCGGCGTTTGCAGGTACTGCTCAAGGCGATCGAGATCGTCATCCTGATGTTGCGCAATATTGATCGGGTGCAGCCCGAGCGCGCTATACAGCGCCGGATGCTGCTGCGCCAGCTGGCTCACCACGGCAAAACGGCTGGCATCCACGCACGGCACGATGATGCGTTCCACGCCCGCCTGCGCCGCCTGCGCGATACTGTGTTCGGCAGCGGTGACAAATGGCGGAAAATCAAAGTGGCAGTGGGTGTCGATAAATCTCATGCCAGCGATCCTGCATCGTAGTCGGCGTCATTACCCGCCAGCGGCGGCGTGCTGACCGGCCGGTTATCCGGCGCGTTGGCGACGGCGGCTGGCGGCGTCACGGCAATCGGGCGCGCCAGCGGTTCAGCATCGCTCAGCCACTGGCCCAGCGTCGCCAGGAAATAGCGCCCGCTGCGGCGGCCCAGATGATAATCCTGATTCAGTGACGCCAGACGACTGCCCAGCGCCATGCTGGCCAGCGGCTTTGGCGGAAAGATCTCAATGATGCGCAGATTATCCGGCGGCTGTTCAATAAACTGCTGAATCTGGCGGTAGCTCTCTTCGTGCTGATGCAGGATATTGATCATCGGCTGCAGGGCGCTGTCGCTCAGCCAGCGCTCCATGCGTTTAAACCACTTCGGCGTATACGCCATCTGTGACGGCACGGTACGGATCACCACGATAGTATCGGCGCCACGCCGCGCCGCTTCGCGCACCGGAATAGCATCACTGATGCCGCCGTCGAGATAGCTCACGCCATCCATCAGCACGCCGCTGCGGTAGAAACCGGGGATCGCGCTGGAAGCCTTAATGATGTCATGCCAGGTCAGATTGGTGGGATTGAAATACTGCGCGCTGTAATCATCGCTGCGGCAGGCGCACATGTAAAATTCGCTGCCTTTGGCAAACAGGCTTTCGGCGCTGCTCAGCGCCAGCGGGAACTCCTGTTTAGTGATATCCACCAGCCAGTCAAGATCGATCAGGTGGCCACCGCGCACAAAACGCAGCGGATCGAAAAACAGTTTACTGGTGGTGTAACGGGTAATCACGCGCCGCGCATAACCGGGCTGGGCACAGACAAAGGCTGAGAGGTTTTGTGCCCCGGCTGAGGTGCCGAGCATTAACTGAAAAGGGTTGAAACCTGCGCGCTGAAATTCATCCAGTACGCCCGCCGTGAAGATGCCGCGTTGCCCGCCGCCTTCGCAGACCAGCGCGATTTTTTTGGATTTGAATGGCGTGAGTGCCAGTGGCTCAAAGGTGTCCAGCGACACCGGGATGCGTATTCCCAATGGATGTCCCTCAGTGTTTGCTGCTCTGAGGGAGGCGCTCAATCAGCATCCCGGAGAACCAGTCATTGTCGTTCCCTGACCAACCGCATCCTGCAATCGTCGCGGCGCACCTTCAATGGTGGCAATGACTGGCCTCCGCTTTATGTGACTAGCGGGTTAACATGGTTAACGCAGTGGGTCAGGGTCGTTTGCGCCCGGTAAACAGGCTCACGAGGAACAGAATAATACCGACAATAAAGACAATTTTAGCTGCCCATGCTGCCGTACCCGCCAGACCGCCAAAACCTAATGCTGCAGCAATCAGAGCGATGACCAGAAAGATAATACCCCAACGAAACATAAGCCTCTCCTTTACCATAGTGAAAATCGAACTGCTTATTCTTCACATCACTGTTTTTAATACGGAACGGCACCGTTGGTGATGCCGTTCCGGTTGCGTTAAGATTTCACCTTGAGGTCATTCTTCACGCTTTTCACGCCTTCAATGGCTTTGGCGATCTTCTCAGCCCGATCGGACTGGGCCTGATTCGCCACTTCCCCGGACAGCTGTACCACGCCATCGGTGGTTTCCACCTTCACGTTGCGCGATGGCACAATGTCATCTGCTAAAAGTTTAGCTTTTATTTCACTGGTGGTTGCTGCATCACCTGCATAACCTTTCAATGAACTCTGTTTGCTGTCTCTGACGTGTAGTTTGTCGCTGACGGATTTAACCCCTTCCACCTTCTGCACCAGCGCCACAGCCTTCTCAGCCTGGTCCTGCGAGGTGACAAAACCGCTCAGCGTCACCACGCCTTGCTGCGTTTTTACTGAGATATCCGTACTTTTAATCGCTTCATCGTCCACCAGCGCGGCTTTGGCTTTGGCGGTGATGCCGCTGTCATCCATAAAGCCATCGACTTTTTTCATAGAACTATCGATTTTGGAACCCGCGCTGCTGCTGGTATCAGCCGCCATTGCCGCGCCGCTTAACAGCGCAGTACCGGCCAGTGCAGCAATCAGGGTTTTAGCAATCTTAGTCTTATTCATCGATATCATCCTTCTATCAGTTAACCCACTCGCAACCGCGAATGCGCCAGCAACACACCACGTTGCTGCGTGATGGACGTAATCAGACCCACAGGTCCGTTTTCTCGTCCGACAGAATAATCATAGTAGGGATTACAGCTTTTGCTGGCTTTTGTGGTTGATATCTCGCCAAAAAGCGATAACCGCAGCGCAATTAAGAGGAGTCTGTATCGGAGAAAACCGGGCGGCAGAAAGCAGCAGCCCGGTGAAGACGGCGAACTTAGTGTTCGCGCGTTTTACGGAAGGTCACGTCAGGATAGCGCTCCTGCGTGATGTTGAGGTTGACCATGGTCGGGGCGATATAGGTGAGGTTGTCACCGCCATCGAGCGCCAGGTTGATCTCGTTTTTGCGCTGGAAGTCGTCAAACTTCTTCGCGTCGCTGCACTCAACCCAGCGGGCGGTCGACACGTTGATGGCCTCGTAAATCGCCTCAACGTTGTACTCGCTCTTGAGACGCGCCACGACCACATCAAACTGCAGCACGCCCACCGCACCCACGATCAGATCGTTGTTGTGCACCGGACGGAACACCTGCACGGCGCCCTCTTCCGACAGCTGGACCAGCCCTTTCAGCAGCTGTTTCTGCTTCAGCGGATCGCGCAGGCGAATGCGACGGAACAGTTCCGGAGCGAAGTTCGGAATACCGGTGAACTTCATGGTTTCGCCCTGGGTGAAGGTGTCGCCAATCTGGATGGTGCCGTGGTTATGCAGGCCGATGATATCGCCCGGATAAGCTTCCTCAACGTGCGAACGGTCGCCCGCCATGAAGGTCAGCGCGTCGGAAATCACCACATCTTTACCGGTACGCACCTGACGCAGCTTCATGCCCTTCTCATATTTGCCGGACACCACGCGCATAAAGGCCACGCGGTCACGGTGTTTCGGGTCCATGTTGGCCTGAATCTTAAACACGAAGCCGCTGAACTTCTCCTCTTTGGCTTCGACTTTGCGGGTATCGGTCTGGCGCGGCATGGGCGCCGGCGCCCAGGCAACCAGACCATCCAGCATGTGATCGACACCAAAGTTGCCCAGCGCGGTACCAAAGAACACCGGCGTGATTTCGCCGCTCAGGAACAGCTCTTTGTCGAACTCGTGCGATGCGCCCTGCACCAGCTCCAGCTCGTCGCGCAGCTGCTGCGCCAGCTCTTCGCCGACGGCCGCGTCCAGTTCCGGGTTCGCCAGCCCTTTTACCACGCGCACTTCCTGAATCGTGTGGCCTTTGCCGCTCTGATACAGGTAAGTTTCATCGTTGTAGAGGTGATACACGCCTTTGAACAGCTTGCCGCAGCCAATCGGCCAGGTGATCGGCGCACAGGCGATTTTCAGCTCGCTCTCGACCTCATCCAGCAGTTCCATCGGATCGCGAATGTCGCGGTCCAGTTTGTTCATAAAGGTGATGATCGGCGTGTCGCGCAGACGGGTCACTTCCATCAGCTTGCGGGTACGATCCTCAACCCCTTTCGCGGCGTCGATCACCATCAGGCAGCAGTCCACCGCCGTCAGCGTACGGTAGGTATCTTCCGAGAAGTCTTCGTGCCCGGGGGTATCCAGCAGATTAACCAGGCTGTCGCGATAGGGGAACTGCATCACCGAGGTGGTGATGGAGATACCGCGCTGCTTCTCCATCTCCATCCAGTCTGATTTGGCATGCTGGCTGGAGCCGCGACCTTTGACGGTACCGGCGGTCTGGATCGCCTGTCCGAACAGCAGGACTTTTTCGGTGATTGTGGTTTTACCGGCGTCCGGGTGCGAGATGATCGCAAAGGTACGACGGCGCGCCACTTCTTCTAAAAAGGGAGCAATAGACATGAGTGAATTCTTCTTCAGGGCAACGCGCGAGCGGCGCGCTGCGAATAAATCATTCCGGAGCCAGTCCGGCGGATAACGGTGCCAATGGCGACGCATGCGCGTCGGGTCACAGCAGGGTGTGTGCGATCTACATTGGCGGCAGTCCGGTTATCCCATCAGCATTGAGGCGGCATAGCATACAATATTTCAGCAGGCGGGGGAATCTGCGGCAGGATGAGACGATGCTCGCGCAGTTCAGGACATGTCTTGTAAACACTAAGCGATGTCTGGCTGAGAATGCCTGTCCGGAACCGTCACCCCGGCAAGGACAGCAAAATGACCCTACAGCTCAACCCACATACCTACAGCCCTTCGCACCGAAACGCCGCCCTGTCGTCGCCCGCGCAGATGTACCGCAAACCCGGCGAGATGCTGCTGATCAACGCGCCGGATAACGCCGCCGTGCCAGCCACCGGCCGCGCTGATTTTTCCCGCAGCAGCCTGCCGGCGCACCTGCATTATCTGCTCACGCCGCGCCCCGGTTTTTCTGCCGGTCAGCATTTTGTCCCGGAGTATCCGTACATGCTGGACGCCGCGCTGTCGGTCACTGCCCGCCGGGGCGCGGTGTCGTTAGCACCGTATCACGCCGACAGCGACAAGTGCGCGCTGGTGATTGAGCGGCAGACGCTGGTGAAGTTTGATCTGCCGCCGCTACACGATTTGGTGCTGAGCTACATCGGTCTCAACACCTACTTTAGCGAAGTGCGCTTCTACAACCGTGCCGGACGCATCGTGGCGTTTCGTCGCCTGAACGCCAGCAAAAAGCGCCACGAAGTGTTCTGCTTCGCCGGCATGAAGCCGGTCTCAATGGTGATTGAGACCAGCCAGCACAGCTCGATTTTGCTCGATGAGATGGTGTGGAATCAGACCGTGGGCGCGGGCGCGCGCTGAGGCGCGTTACCCCAGCATGCGCACCACTGCCGCCTTGAAGATCTTCACACCGATCTCCAGCGAACTCAGCTCAAAGCGCATCTGCGGATGGTGCAGTCCCGGCACCAGATTGGTTCCCAGCCCCCAGAAACCGGCTTTAACCTGTGGATTTTTCACCGGATAGTAGAAGAAATCCTCGCTGCCCGGTGTGGTTTTCGCCGCCAGTAATCCCTGCTCGCCGAGCACATCGACAATCGCGGCGCTCAGCAGCGCGGTGGCATCGGCATCAATTTCCGCCGCCGGCATCTCTTTCAGCACCACCACTTCAGCGGTTGCGCCCAGCGCAGCCACGCTGTGCTGAATCGCCTGGCTGACTTTCTCTTTAAGCAGTTCCATCGGCGCGTTCTCCTGCGAACGCAGATCCCACACCACGCGCGCCTCGTCCGGCACCGAGTTGGTCACGCCGGCGTCGCACAGGAAGCGCGTCGCTTTTACGCTCCAGGTGAGGCCCGGTGCCAGATGAATGCTGTTCACCGCCTGCACCGCCTGGACTGCCGCATCAAGCGCGTTGACGCCGAGATGCGGTCGCGCGGCATGGGCCGGAACACCTTTAATGGTGGCCTCCAGCGTGCTGCACGCTGAATAGATCACCGCAGGCGTCGCCTGCCCGACCTGGCACTCCTCCAGCGGGCGCAAATGGAAGCCGAGGATCATCTCCACGTCATCCAGCGCGCCGCCCTCAATCATCGCCAGCGCGCCGGCCCCCAGCTCTTCAGCCGGCTGGAACAGCAGCTTCAGCCGCCCTTTTTTAATAGCGCCTTCCTGCAGCAGCTCCTGCGCGGCGGTCAGCACCACCGACGAGTGGCCGTCATGGCCGCAGGTATGGCGGGCGCAGGCAACGCCGTCGATCACGTGCCCGAGCGCATCCATGTCAGCGCGCAATGCCAGCACCGGGCCCGGCACGCCGCTGTCGATCTCCGCCACGATGCCGGTGGTCTGGTTGATGCCGCGCGTGACCTTAATGCCAGCCTGTTCCAGCTGGCCGGCGATGTAGGCCGAGGTTTTAACTTCCTGAAACCCCAGCTCGGGGATTTCATGCAGAAAATGGTAGTGATCGAGAACTCTGGACACCGTTTCGCTCCTAAACAAAAAAATGCATCACGAACATAGCGATAACCGCATTGATAATGCTGGTGAGCATCAGCAGCGGCCAGTATTTTTTCGGCACATCAGCGACGCCCAGCAGGCGGCCCATGTACTGCAACTGCGAACCCATAAGAAAAATCGCCGGTGCGAGGATAGTGATGTCGGTACCGCTCAGCAGGCCTTTGGCCATCAGGCTCACCGCCACCCCGACGCTGGCCGAGGATGACAGCCATGCGGTCAGCAGCACGGTAATCGCCTCGCCGGGCAAACCGAAAACCCCCATCAGCGGCGCAAACGCGTGGCCAAGAAACTGCATGATGCCGAGCAGATTCAGCACTTCCGCCAGTACGTAGGCCATCACCACATTGGGCATCAGATTGTGAATAGCAATATGGAAGCCTTTACGCGCGCCGACAATAAAAATATCAAACGGATTATTATTGACCCGCGTCTGTACGTTATTTGACATCAGCAAAATCCTTCTTATAAACACTGTTTAACACAAAACGGACAAATGCCGCACCGACGAATTTCAGCACAAACATTAACAGCAGCGGAATAATGATTGGTGCACTCATGGACGCAAATAGCGCCGAGCCAATGGCAAAATAATTATTGATCAGTCCGGCACCGGAATATTGCCAGGCGCTCATCACCACCAGCTCTTTTTTACCGATTTGCTGCTGATCCGCCATCTCTTTGGTAAGCGCCGCGCCGGCATCGGTACTTTGCAGATCGGTAATCAGCGCCAGGCCGCAGCGTCCCGGCAACCCCATCAGCGGTTTCAGCAGTGGCGTCAGCAGCGTGTGGGCGGCACGAATCGCGCCGTAGTGGGTGAAAATCTCCAGCACGCCCAGCGCCAGCATTACAGTAGGTGCCAGCGACAGCGCGAACAGGAAGCCGGCTTTGGCGCTGATGCCACCGGCGCCGAGAAAGGTGGAACCTGACTCTTTGATGGTGCCAAAGCTGCCGCCCAGCGTGGTGAAATCAAACGCGCCCAGCCAGCTAAAGCCTTCGACCTTATATAGCAAACCGGAAAAAAACAGTATTGCCAGTATCAGCGCGAGATAATTTCCGGCGCTCGCCGTGACCGTTTGTGGCGCGGCGATGATTTTTTCTTCAGACATCTTTTCTCCTGCTGGCCCTATTTCTGCCAGACGTGGTTGCAATATACGGAACTATTAACCAAGCAGGATTTATGCCAATGCGTACTTTCTTTAATTTCGCTATGGCTAATTTTGTTCAGTAACAAGCAGCAGCCAGAATAAGCGTTTAAATCGCCGTGTCAGGTTTATTGCTGGTTGCGCCAGTGCTTATTTTATCGGCGGGGTGACTGGCGAAGAAGTGATCGGTGCAGTTGTGCGCTGCACCGCCAGCAGGCAACGCAGCTGCACTAAAACGGTGCTGCGGACTGTGAATGAAAATTAGTCAAAATTGAGAATTCTTCGCATTCAAATAGCGGAATAATTCCATTTATAATCAATAAGATAAATTCAACTTTTTTACGAAAAAACCTTCACAAAAAAGTATAGATTGATGCATAATTCGCCGTACTTCACCTGACAAATTAAAAAGGACTCAGCCATGTTAACCGCTGAAATGACCTCACGCCTGAACGACCAGCTCAATCTCGAATTCTTCTCCGCCAACCTCTATCTGCAGATGAGTGCCTGGTGCAGCGACAAAGGCTTCGAAGGTGCCGCCTCGTTCCTGAAAATGCACTCGCGCGAAGAGATGCAGCATATGCAGAAGCTGTTTGACTACGTCAGCGATGCCGGTTCACTGCCGGTGCTGGGCAGCATCGCCGCACCGGCGGTAAGCTGGACTTCGCTGAATGACGTACTGGAAGAAGCGCTGAAGCACGAGCAGCTGATCACCAGCAAAATCAACGAGCTGGTGCACGCCGCGCTGACTTCGCAGGATTACTCCACCTTTAACTTCCTGCAGTGGTACGTTGCCGAGCAGCACGAAGAAGAGAAGCTGTTCAAAACCGTGCTGGACAAGCTGGCGCTGGTGGGCAACAAAGGCGAAGGTCTGTTCCTGGTGGACAAAGATCTGGGCCGCATGAACGTCGAAGGCCACGGCCAGTAAAAATAATAAAGATTATGCACAGCAGCATGCACAACGCCCGACCCTGTCGGGCGTTTTTTTTGTGCTTACTCCAGCGCCTTCAGTCTGAGCTCCGACGGCTGTGGCCGGCCAAACAGGTAGCCCTGAAACAGCGTACAGCCCTCTTCGCGCAGGCGGACAAACTGCTCATTACTTTCCACGCCCTCTGCGGTGATCTGAATATCCAGGCTGCGGCTCATGCCGGTAATCGCGCGGATGATCGCCAGCGCCTCGCGGCTGTCGCCCATATCATTGATAAATGACTTGTCGATTTTGATCTTATCGAACGGGAACGAACGCAGATAGCTGAGCGACGAGTAGCCGGTGCCGAAGTCGTCGAGCGCAATCTGCACGCCCAGCGTTTTCAGGCTCTGCAGCGTACGGATATTGCCGAGCGTATCATCCAGCAGCACCGATTCGGTGATCTCCACCTCCAGCCGATGCGGCGCCAGGCCGGATTCGCGCAGCGCGCCCTCCACCACCGACACCAGCGAGCTGTTCTTAAACTGCAGCGGCGACAGGTTGACCGACACCGACTGTTCGGTTTCCCAGCTCTGCGCCTCGCGGCAGGCTTCGTACAGCGCATAGGCGCCGAGCATATGGATCAGCCCGGTCTCTTCGGCAATCGGAATGAAGTCATTCGGCATGATCAATCCTTTAATCGGATGATGCCAGCGCATCAGCGCCTCATAGCCAATGATGCCGGTCTCGTTGGTGATCGGCTGATAGTAGAGCTTGAGCTGCCGTCCGGTGATCGCCTCGCGCAGATCGTTCTCGATCACCCGGCGGCTACGCGCCACATTATCCATCTCCAGCGTAAAGTGCTCATAGCGGTTACGGCCGTTACGCTTGGCTTCATACAGCGCCATGTCGGCGCAGCGCAGCATATGTTCCGGCGTATTGGTGGCCTGCGAGGTCAGCGCAATGCCGACGCTCAGCCCGACCGACAGGTTGTGGCCTTCAACATTCACCGGCGGGCGGATCGCCTCGATCAGGCGCTGCGCCACAATCGCAACCTCATCGGCATTCCGCACGTTGGGCAGCACGATGGCAAACTCATCGCCGCCGATGCGCGCCAGCGTGTCCTGATCGCGCAGTACGCTGCGCAACCGCTTCGCCACCACCCGCAGCAGATCGTCACCGATCTGATGCCCCAGCGCATCGTTCACGTTCTTGAAGTTATCCAGATCGAGACACAGCGTGGCGCTGGTCTGGCCCTGCTGCTGATCGACACGCAGCGCCTCGCTCAGCTTCTGGCGAAACAGGATGCGGTTCGGCAGGCTGGTAAGATTATCGTGATGCGCCATGTGACGAATGCGCGCATCGGCTTCGCGCTGATCGGTGACATCTTCCACAATCAGCATAACGTAATTCTGCCGCATGTCTTTGCCGCTGATGGTAGTGGCGCGGGTGTGCAGCACCCGCTCACCGCCGGCGGTCAGTAACAGCTGCTCGCGCGCGTGAATGCCTTCGCTGCGCAGCGCGATATCCGCCAGGCTGTTGAAGTAATCACTCAGTTCCGCCGACATACATTCGTGCGGCCGCTTATGCATAATCAGCGACTTACTGAAGCCAAACAGCTGCTCGGCTTTGTCATTGACCATCAGGATTTCGCGGCTGATGGCGTCTTCGACGATCACGCAGGAGGGAATGTTGCTGATGATGGTGTCGAGGAAGCCGGAAAGCTCCGACATTTTGGCGCTCTGCGCCTGCGCCAGATCGCGCGCGCGCAGCAGCTGCTGCTCGTGCTCACGCCGCTCGGTGACGTCGCGGGTGATCTTGGCAAAGCCGATCATTTTGCCCTCTTCATCATGAATCGCGTCAATCACCACATGCGCCCAGAAGGCCGAGCCGTCTTTGCGGTAGCGCCAGCCCTCGTCCTCAAAGCGACCGGTTTTCAGCGCGATGCCCAGATTGGCATCCGGCGTGCGCGCCTGACGTTCCGGTGAGCCGTAGAACACGGAGAAGTGCTGGCCCACGATCTCGTCAGCCATGTAGCCTTTGGCGCGCTGCGCGCCGGCGTTCCAGTTCACCACCCGGCCCTGTAAATCCAGCATGTAGATGGCGTAATCCGTCACGCCTTCCACTAACAGGCGGAAGGTTTTCTCGTATTCACGCTGCTTGCGCAGCAGCGCCTGCTGTTCGGTGCAGTCGCGGGTGATTTTGGCATAGCCGATCAGTTTGCCGGCGTCATCGCGAATCGCGTCGATGATCACATGCGCCCAAAAGGCGCTGCCATCTTTGCGATAGCGCCAGCCTTCGGTTTCATAGCGCCCGGTGGCGGTGGCGATGGCCAGACCGCGCTGCGGCGCGCCGTTGCGCCGATCCTCTTCACTGTAAAACAGCGCAAAATTCTTCCCGACGATCTCTTCGGGGGTATAGCCTTTGGCGCGTTGCGCCCCGATGTTCCAGTTAGCCACCGTGCCATCCGGCTTAATCATGTAGATGGCGTAATCCACCACGCTCTGCACCAGTAGCCGGTACATTACGTCAGAGTTATTGTTCATTGTTGTTCGCCTATGCTGGCCTGGTCTCGATGCGCAGTTAAGATAATTCTTAATCTTCAGGCAGACTTAAACGCAAAAGCGCATCGCTTACAAGCGCAAATCATCCGCAGACAAAAGTTGGTAGTGTGGTTATCGGCAGTGGCGAGAAAATGTTCAGTGGGATAGTGGATTTATTGCGCAAAGTTGACAGCACGCCGCGCGGAGATTCTCCGGCGGCGTGCTGTCAGGTGGCATTAACTGACGTCATCTGGCGCGTTCAGGTTAAATGCATGCCGATATAGCGCTCATAACGTGCGGGTTTCACGCGTGACAGATCGACCAGCACCAGACCATCAATGCAGTGATTGAAATCCGGATCGCTGCCGAAATCGATAAACTGCACGCCGCCCGGCTCGCACACTTCCGAATACTGTTTGTACAGCGTCGGAATCGCGGTACCGAGATTAGCCAGCAAATGCTTGAGACGCCGCAAATCGTCGGCGTAGTTATCGCCGGTGAACTGCGCCAGCACCTCCGGCAGCGACGCCGGATAAGGGCGGCGCGACTTCGCCAGCGGCAGATCGGTCGGAAAGTAGAGACGGTAAAATGCCACCAGCAGATCGCGCGCCGCCAGCGGCATGGTGCCGGAGATTGATACCGGACCGAACAGGTAGCGCGTCTGCGGATAGCGCGCAATGTAAGCGCCGATGCCCATCCATAAATAATCCAGCCCGCGCTTGCCCCAGTAGGCCGGCTGAATGAAGCTGCGCCCCAGTTCCAGCCCCTGCTGAATAATCGGCAGCATGCGCTCGTCATAGTGGAACAGGCTGTCGCTGTAGATGCCCTGCAGCCCGCGCCGTGCCAGCTGCTCGGCGCCGGGAATAAAACGGTAGGCCCCGACAATCTCCAGCGCCTCGTCATCCCATAAAATCAGGTGATAGTAATCATCGTCATACTTGTCGAGATCGCGCCGCCTGCCGCTGCCCTCGCCCACCGCACGGAAGGCGATTTCGCGCAGCCGGCCCAGTTCACGCAGCAGCGGCACCCAGCTGGCCCCGTTGCGCCGCCACAGGTAAATCTGTTTGCCGTCCGGCAGCGTCCCGAGCCGTTCACTCTCCAGCAACGCTTTTTTCAGCTCAGCGCGATCTTCCGGGCGGGCGATGGCGGCTTCGGTAAGAAACAGACCGCGCCGTCCCTGACCGATGCGGTACAAATGCTTGCGCAGCCGCTTCGCCAGCTCTTTGCCCGGCGTATGGCCATCGTGCCAGTTGGCGAAGGGAATCTGCTCGCCGATATGCAGTTTGATGCGCGTGCCGCGCTGGCGGAACATTTCGCGCACCAGCATCAGCAGCGCCAACGGTGCCGCCACCTTCGCCGCGGCGTAAAACGCCAGGCTGTTACGTCCTACCACGTGCACCGGTACCAGCGGCGCGCGGGCGCGGGCAGCCAGGCGCAGAAAACTGTGGTGCCAGTGGCGATCGCGCACGCCGCGGCTCGACAGGCGCGAGACTTCACCGGCCGGGAAGATAATCAGCGCGCCCTGGTTGTCGAGATGCTGCTGCATGCGCGTCAGCTGCTCGCGGCTGGTGCGGTTGCCCATGTTATCCACCGGCAGCATCAGGTTGTTGATGGGTTCCAGCATCATCAGCATGCGGTTGGCAACGATTTTCACGTCGCGCCGCACCTGCGATACCGCCGCCAGCAGCGCCAGGCCGTCCAGCGCGCCAAGCGGATGGTTGGCGACGATCACTACCGGCCCGTGCGTCGGGATCTGTTCAAGGTCGCGTTCGCTGAGCTCACAGCGCACATCCAGGTGTTCCAGCACCTGCTCCACCATATCCACCCCTTTCAGATGCGGATAGCGCTGGGCAAAGTCCTGAAACTCCTGTTCACGCACCGCCCACTTCAGCAGGCTTTTCTGCCAGTGCGCTGGCTGCTGGCCTGGCCAGTAAGTATTGAGAAGCTGGTCAACGGAAAACATGGTGCACCTTTTTATACGCAGCGGTTTATTCCCCTGACGTTAAAACGGCTTGTTTTCAGATTTATGACCACGGCAGATGCGGACAGGAAAAAGTATCGACGCGCTTTGTGCTGGCGCATAAAAAAGTCAAATTTACCTTAAATGAGAATTTTCCAGACAGGACTTAAATCTTATTCTTAAGACCCATGAATTAATCTGGTCACACCTCTGCTAATGAATTTTCATCGGTGTTTATTCCTTGCGTTCTTTTTTTGTTTATTTTTGGACTACACATATGATTCATTCGGTATTTATAGTTGATGACCACCCATTAATCTGTGCGGGTATTCAGGCACTGCTGCACGCTTATGACTATTCGGTTGCGGGCATTGCCAACAAAGGCGATTTATTGATTAGCGAATTACATCATGCGCAGCCAGACGTGGTGCTGCTGGACCTGACCATGCCCGGCCGCGCGGGCATTCCGCTGATTGCCGACATTAAACGTATTTTGCCGCAGCAAAAAATCATTGTTTTTACCGCCTCAGAAAGCCTGTTTTATCAACGCTGTTGCCTGCAGTTAGGGGTAGAAGGCTATGTGTGTAAACGCGGCGATTTGGAAACTTTATTGACAGCAATAAAAGAAGTCGAGCGCGGAAAACGTTTTTATCCGGTCACGCACAGTGCGGCGGATGCCGCCGAGCTGATTGAAAGCGAGAAATTGATGAGTTTAACGCGCCGCGAATTGATTGTGCTGGTGAAACTGGCCTCCGGGATGAGTAATAAAGAGATCGCCTCACAATTACAGCTGAGCAGTAAAACCATTAGCACTTATAAAATTAAAATTCTGCGCAAGCTCGGCCTGAAAGGGATTAGCGGAATTAATACGGCGGCGCGCGCCAATGATCTGGTGTGAGTCAAACCCGGCCCGGTCCGCCAGCGTGACGACCGGACAGCAGGTCAGAGCTTGAGCGGCGGCAGCTGAGAGAACACGCTCAGCAACCCTTTACTCCACAATTGGCGGATCTGGGAAAAGTAGGGATGCTGTTCGGTGATGTGGTACTGCTCGCTGTCGCTAAAGCTGTCGCTGTGGTAAACCATCGCGTCGAGCGGCAGGCCGACGGAGATGTTACTCGCCAGCGTCGAATCCATGGAGATCAGCGCACACTGCATCGCCTGGCTGAGCGAGGTCTCATAGCGCAGCACGCGATCAATTATCGGCTTACCGTATTTGCTCTCACCAATCTGGAAGTACGGCGTGTCGACGCTGGCTTCAATAAAGTTGCCCTGCGGATAGATCTGGAACAGCCGCGGCTCTTCGCCGCGAATCTGCCCGCCCAGCAGCAGCGTGCCGCCAAACTCCTCGCCGTCGCGCGCAATCACTTCACGCAGCGTGGCGCCTACCAGCAGCGCAATGTCGTACAGTGAACGCCCGTTGAGCAGATTGGGTTGTTCGCTGTCGTTGCAGTTGCGCCGCAGCAGGCTCATCACGCTCTGCGTCGTCGCCAGATTGCCGGCGCTTTGCAGCACCAGCGTGCGCTCATCATCCACCTGAAACACATGCAGTTTGCGAAACGAGGAGATATGATCCACGCCCGCATTGGTGCGTGAATCCGAGACAAAAATCATCCCGGCCGATAAACGCATTGCCACACAATAAGTCATAGTTACGCCTGTTCCGATTACTGCTGCCCGTGCACCTGTTGCACCGCAGCCACCGCCAGCATATCTTCACCGCCGCCGCCCAGACGAATGCCGCGCACCGGACAGGCATCGAGATAGTCGACGCCCACCGCCAGCCGCAAATGCTGCCGCGTACTGCGCGTGTTATTGGTGATATCAAAGCTGTGCCAACTGCCATCCAGCCAGGCTTCAACCCAGGCGTGGGTAGCAACGTGTTCAACGTTGTCAGTATACAGATAGCCACTGACGTAGCGCGCCGGGATCCCCAGGCTGCGACAGCAGGCGAGAAACACGTGGCTGTGATCCTGGCAAACGCCGCTGCCGGCAGCAAACACTTTCGCCGCGCTGTCGCTCACCTGCGTGCTGCCGGGCTGGTACGGCATTTTCAGCAGCAGCTCGTCCATCAGTTTTTCCAGGCTGGCGAGCGGTTTCTCCGCCTGCCAGTAGCGCCGGGCGAAGTCGCGGATTGCCCCGTCCGGCTGGGTCAGCGGCGTGGCGCGCAGAAACACCAGCGGCGACAGCGTCGATTGCGGATCCGGCGCCAGCTCGCTGGCATCCAGAATCTCGACCACGCCGCGCGCGGCTATCTCCAGCAGCTGATGCGGCCTGTCCAGCGTCAGCACGTGCAGCACGTTGCCATAAGCATCCAGCGTGCGCGTCGCCTCACACGGCAGATCCAGCTGCCACGACAGCACCTGTTGGTGCACCGAATTCTGCGGCGTCAGGCGCAGATACTGGGTGCTGAGTTTTACCTGCTGCTCATAGGCGTACCAGGTTTTATGCTCAATGTTCAGTCTCATTTCGCCTCCAGATAGGTGTGATTGATGCTCTCCGCCAGCGCGTTGATGCGGCTGAGAAAATAGTCCAGCCACGGCTGCAGGCCGTCGCGCGTCAGGCTCTCCCAGGTGCTGAAGCGCATCTCCGCCAGCAGGACCGCACTGAGATAGCGCGGGCGATCCTCGCCGCTGCTGCCAATCTGCTCCAGCTGGCTGGCGATCTCTTCAATGCAGGAGTGCAGCGAGCGCGGACTTTCGCTGCGCAGGATCAGCATTTCGTTGACCAGCGGCGGCATCAGCTGCTGCTTAAAGATGGCGTTGTAGGCCTCGCGCGCCGACACCGCGCGCAGCAGGCTGTCGAGGCAGTAATATTCCCGCACCGTGTCGGGATGTTGCTCCAGCAGCTGCTGGTTAACGCTCAGCAGCCGCGCGGTGCCGTCGCTGCGCTCCATCAGCGTGCCAAGCCGGATAAAACGCAGCGCATCGCCGCGCAGCAGCGTGCCGGACATCGCGCCGCGAAACAGATGCGAACGCTCTTTCACCCAGTCAAAGAAGCTGTCGGCACTGGCCGGCGAGATGCCGCGGCGGCGCGTGTTGCGCATCTCAATCCACGTCGAGTTAATGCTTTCCCACACTTCGGATGACAGGCAGCCGCGCACCGCGTGCGCGTTGTTCCACGCCGCCTGCCAGCAGCTGAAAATACTGCTCGGGTTACGTTCATCCAGCGCGAAGAAGTTGAAAAGCTGCGGCATGGTGCAGCGCCCGTTGAGGGTTTCAAACAGCTGACGCGTGCCGGTCAGGTTGAGCGGCAACAGCAGTTCGTCGCTCTGGCGATTGCGCACCGGCATCAGCGACAGGCGATGGGTCACATCCAATACCCGGGCAAGTTGTTCTGCGCGCTCCAGATAGCGCGCCATCCAGTAAAGGCCACTGGCCGTCCGGCTTAGCATGATGTGTCATCCTCCAGCACCCACGTGTCCTTGGTGCCGCCGCCCTGCGACGAGTTCACCACCAGCGAGCCTTCGGTCAGCGCCACGCGCGTCAGGCCGCCCGGCACCAGCCGGATATCCGCGCCGTACAGCGCAAAAGGCCGCAGATCGATATGGCGCGGCGCCAGACCGTTGTCGATAAAGGTCGGGCAGGTGGAGAGCGACAGCGTATCCTGCGCGATGTAATTGTCCGGCCGCGCCAGCAGCCGCTCGCGGAACTCGCTCAGCTGCTGCTGGCTGGCGACCGGGCCAATCAACATGCCGTAACCGCCGGCACCGTGCACCTCTTTCACCACCATCTGCGCCAGATTGGCCAGCACGTAGCTCAGATCCTGCGGCTTGCGGCACTGCCAGGTGGGCACATTGTTGAGGATCGGATCTTCATCAAGGTAGTAGCGGATCATTTCCGGCACGTACGGGTAGATCGACTTGTCATCGGCGACGCCGGTGCCGATCGCATTGGCCAGCACCACATTGCCGGATCGGTATACCGACAGTAATCCCGGCACGCCGAGCATCGAATCCGGCCGGAAGGCGAGCGGATCGAGGAAGGCGTCATCCACGCGGCGATAGATCACATCCACTTTGCACGGCCCGGCGGTGGTACGCATCAGCACCGCGCCGTCTTTGACAAACAGATCGGCGCTCTCCACCAGCTCCACGCCCATCTGCTGGGCGAGAAAACTGTGTTCGAAGTAGGCGCTGTTGAAACGTCCCGGCGTCAGCACCACCACCACCGGATCGTTAACCGGCGAGCTTTCGCGCAGCGTCTGCAACAGGTGCGACGGATAACGCTCCACCGGCGCGATATGCTGCGCGGCAAACAGCTCCGGATAGAGGCGCATCATCATTTTGCGGTTTTCCAGCATGTAGGAGACGCCGGACGGCGTGCGCAGATTATCCTCCAGCACGTAATAGTCGCCGTCGCTGTTGCGTACCATATCGACACCGGTAATGTGCGCGTAGATCTGGCGATGCAGATCGACATCCTGCATACAGGGCTGATACTGATCGTTAACCAGCACCTGCTCGGCCGGCACGATGCCGGCTTTGAGAATATATTGCTGATGGTAGATATCGTGCAGGAAGGCGTTGAGCGCCTGAACGCGCTGGCGAATGCCGCGTTCCAGCATCGCCCACTCGCTGGCAGGAATGATGCGCGGCACGCTGTCGAACGGAATCAGCCGCTCGGCACCGCCGTCGTCACCGTAGACGTTGAAGGTGATGCCAACGCGATGAAACAGCAGTTCTGCCTCTTCACGTTTACGCGCCACCGCCTCTTTGTCCGCCTGTTGTAACCATTCCCAGTAATGCTGATAGTGAGCGCGGTGCTGACCGTCGCTCTGCAACATCTCATCGTAGAAGGTTGATGCTATCTGGTCGCGTGCTTTCATGATTTACCCGGCGCTTGTCAGAGGACCTGACTTCTCTCCTGCACAAAGTGTGCCAGAGGCCCGCCGCCGCAACGGCACGCGCGCCCCAAAAGCGGAGCCGCGCCGGATAATCGTTGCCTTGCACCTTACTGGTGCATCAGCTGCTGCGCCACTGGCAGCCAGATTTCGGTCATTGCTCCTTCGCCGCCGGTAAACGGGTCGCGATCCGGCAGCGGCACGCGCTGGATCTGCTCTTTCGACGCGCGCAGCCGGGAGGGTTCGTCGCGCACGGTTTCCGGTGACATCCCTTCAGGATAGGCGCCAACGGTGAAAAAGTCGTCGGAGGCAAACACCTGTTTATGGCCCACGCCGGCCGGGATCAGCACCGCATCCCCTTCACGCAGCGTCACCATGCGGCCGCTGTCGCCGCCAAACAGCACTTCCGCCCAGCCCGCGCCGACGCCCAGTACCTCATGGGTATTGGGATGATAGTGGGTGTAAGGAAAAATCGGCGCGCGCCACGCCGCAGGCCAGCCGCTGGCGCTAAAGGTTTTTTCAAACCAGGCCGCACTGTCCTCCTCCTCTTCCGGCACCATGCACGGCCAGATGATCAGCGGCAGCGGATTATTGGGTACACCGCCGGACGGCAGCGATAACATTAAATGCTGCGGGTTACCTGACGATCCCGCGGAAAAGGTACCGGCGGCGAAAGACATCAGTAACAGCAGACTGGAAGATTGGGCAGACATACTCTTTCTCCGGATAGCCACGTTGCCTAATTGTGGCAAAGCCACCGGGCATTGCAATGTGCGCACACCGGCAAAATTCACATAAAAGAATGATTTAGCTTACTAAAGCCAAATTACTTATTAACATATTTAACATTTCGTGGCATGCCCTGACGCGCCTCGTTTACCCGGCGTCTGCCGCAGCAAAAAACAGGCAAAAAAAACCGGTGGATTTCGCCACCGGTAGAATCAACAGTTGATTCAAAGGCACTGACAGGTTATCGCAGGCGGTCAGCGATGGGTTTCACCACGTTCTCCCCTTCGCGACCATAAAACTGAAACAGCGTCTCGGCTGCCGCCTCGGTGAGCACCATGATTTCAATGCGGCGGTTACGTGCGCTGAGCGGATCGGCTTTGTCCAGCGGCATACGGGATGACATGGCATTCACCTGCAGCACGCGCGTGCTTTCCAGCCCGCCGCGCTCCAGCGCGCGCCGCGCCGCCAGCGCACGGTCACCGGAGAGATTCCAGTTGTTGTACGCCGCGTTGCCGCTGTACTGCGCGGCGTCGGTGTGGCCGCTGATCATGATTTTGTTGTCGATGCGGTTAAACACCGGACCGAGTTCAGTCAGCAGGCGCTGGTAAAACGGTGTCAGCACCGCGCTGCCGCGCGGGAACATCATGCGATCCTGGTCATCCTGAATCAGGATACGCAGCCCCTGCGGCAGGGTTTCCAGCGTCAGCAGGTTCTGGGCGTGATAGCTGTTGATGATGCTCTGGATCTGCTGACGCAGCTGCGCCAGCTCGGCGTCAGAGCGCGACAGCACGCTATCCAGATCTTCCTGCGGCTGGCTGGCGTTACTGTTGCTGTCGCTGTTTTCCGCGCTGGTGTCACTGACGGTGGCGCCCTCGGTCGGCGGCGCAATCGCCAGCGTTTCACCAATGATGGCGGAGCCGCGTCCGGTTTCGACATCGAACGGATTAAAGCCGGAACCGTTAAACACCGAGGTGCCGTTAAGCTGCGCGACAATCTCCTTACGCTCGTCTTCGGTGACGGCGCCCATGATCAACTTTGTGGTGGTGACCAAAGGGGCCGAGCGTATTTCTGAAGTGTCGGCGCGCTTTACCCTCGACGCGCTGCCGGGCAAACAGATGGCGATCGACGCCGATCTCAACGCCGGGCTGATCAATCAGGAACAGGCGCGCGTGCGGCGTCAGGATGTGGCCAACGAGGCGGACTTCTACGGCGCGATGGACGGTGCCTCCAAGTTTGTGCGCGGTGACGCCGTCGCCGGCATCATGATCCTGCTGATCAACGTGCTGGGCGGCATCCTGATCGGCGTTTTCAAACACGGTTTACCGGCCGGCCAGGCGTTCGAACAGTATGTGCTGCTGACCATCGGTGACGGTCTGGTGGCGCAGATCCCGTCGCTGTTGCTGTCGACGGCGGCGGCGATCATCGTGACGCGCATCAGCGACGGCGCTGACATGGGCGAGGAAGTGAAGTCGCAGCTGCTGGCGAAACCGGCCACGCTGTATACCGCCGCAGGCGTGATGTTTGTGCTGGCGATTGTGCCGGGCATGCCGCACATGGTGTTCCTCGTCTTCACCGCCCTGCTGCTGTTCGCCGCGTGGCGCCAGAGCCGCGTGGTGCAGAAGCCGACGCAAAGCCATGTCGACATGGAAGCGATCAATCAGGCGCTGGCGCAGCCGGACGAACAGCCGACCATCAGCTGGGACAATATTCCGCTGGTCGAGCCCATCGGCCTTAACCTGGGCTACAAGCTGGTCACGCTGGTGGACAAAGGCAAAGGCGCGCCGCTGACCCAGCGTATGCGCGGCGTGCGCCAGGTGGTGTCGGAAACCAGCGGCGTGCTGCTGCCGGAGATCGCCCTGCGTGAAGATTTCCACTTAAAGCCGTCGCAGTACGCCATCAAGATCAACGGCGTTCGCACCGCGGTGGGTGAAGTGCACGCCGACCGCCTGATGGCGCTGCCGACGCCGGATCAGTACGGTGAGATCGACGGCCTGCTGGATACCGATCCCGCGTACGGTATGGCGGTGACCTGGATCCTGCCGGAGCAGAAAGCCAAAGCGCTGAATCTGGGTTATCAGGTAGTCGACTGCGCCAGCGTGGTGGCCACGCACGTCAACAAAGTGGTGCGCGAAAACCTGCCGGAGCTGTTCAACTACGATGATATTACTCAGCTGCATCAGCGGCTGGCGAGCGTGGCACCGAAGCTGTCGGAGGATCTCAACGCGGCAGTGAACTACAGTCTGCAGCTCAAGGTGTATCGTCTGCTGCTCAACGATCAGGTATCGCTCAAGGACATCACGACCATCGCCACCACGCTGCTGGAGAGCGTGGCGATCACCAAAGATCCGATCCTGCTGACCTCCGACGTGCGTTATGCGCTGCGCCGCGCCATGGTGGCGGCGATTGCGCCGGACAACAAACCGCTGTCGGCCTATACGCTGGATAACAGCCTGGAAAACCTGCTGCTGGCAGCGCTCAATCAGGCGCAGCAGGGCGGCAAAGTGGCGCTGGACAGTTTCCCGGTCGACCCTAACATTCTCACCCAGCTGCAGAGCACGCTGCCGGTGATGATGGAGCAGCTGAAAGCGCAGAACCTGACGCAGGTGCTGCTGGTGACGCCGCAGCTGCGGCCGCTGATTGCGCGCTACGCCCGGCTGTTCGCCAGCGGGCTGAATGTGCTGTCGTATAACGAGGTACCGGACGATGCCAATCTGCAGATTGTCGGGCAGGTGAGCTGATGCGTTGCGGAAAACTGTTATAAAAAAACACCGCTGATCTGTCTCTGCCGCCCTTCACTGTTATGTGGTTTACTGGCAGGCAGTGATATTCAGAGGTGAATAATGGACGCGATTAAACAAATTCTGATCGATGAAATCGACACGCTCAACCGCGAAGAGCGGCGCGATAATCTGCCGCGTTTTAGCTTTAACTTCCTGAAAACCCATCCGGGGCTGTGGGGCGTGATGTACCTGTGCTACGGCCTGTGCGTGGCGCTGATTTTCTCGACTGAGATGCTCGGCTGGCCGGCCTTCTGGTTCGCCACGGTGTTCGTGCTGGTGATGAGTTTTCTGATGTTGCTGGACATCAACCCGAAATACCGCTTCGAGGACATCGATACGCTGGATCTGCGCGTGTGCTACAACGGCGAGTGGTATTACGTGCAGCCGGTCTCACAGCAGGCGCTGGACAAGATCCTTGAGAATCCAGGCACGCCCGAGCGCGTGCGCAGCGGCATCGATCGCCTGATGCAGCAGAAAGGAGAAGTGGATTTTTATGATGTCTACTACCTGACCTGGGGCCATCAGCGCGCCGCGAAGATCTGATCGGGCAAATTCATTCCTGCTTCCATGGTATTTATAAGCCCTTAATGACTCACTGCTTAATTACTACCCCCAGCGTCTTTACACAGAAGGTATGCGAAGCTAAAGAGGGTAGTAAGACAACGCCTCAAGGCTGGGTCAGGAAGTTTCGCCGCGCGCACCAAATCAAAACGCCGGCACGCCGCTGTGAAAGCGCAGCTCAGCGTCCGGCTCGCTGATCAAGCGCGCTTCCGCTGCCCCGATCGCCCGCACGCGCGGCGCGATATCCTTCGGTGAAATCTGTGCCGCCAGCGTCAGGTAATCCTGATAGTGGCGCGCTTCGGAACGCAGCAGCGAGATGTAAAACTTCTCCAGCTGCGCATCCAGATACGGCGCCAGGCTGGCGAAGCGCTCGCAGGAACGCGCTTCGATATACGCCCCGCAAATCAGTTTATCCACCAGCGTATCCGGTTCATGGGTGGTCACTTCACGCAGCAGCCCTTTGGCGTAGCGGCTGGCGGTGATCTTACGATAGGGCAAACCGCGCGCCTGCATGATTTCCCACACCTGATAAAAGTGGTGCAGCTCCTCTTTGATCAGCAGCACCATCTTTTCCACCATCTCATCAGCCCACGGCAGTTCATTGCGCACAATGATGCTTTTGCTGAGATTCTTGTGGGCATTGATAAAATCGCTGTCGTGATTCTCGCCGAAAATAAAATCTTCGTACGGCTGCAGCCACGCCAGAATCGCGTCGCCACTGGGTTTATCCGCGACGTATTTGCGAATCAGCCACACCGCGGTCTGCGCCGCTTTCAACTCGCATACCATGTGATCGGTAAGCAGCAGCGTGAGATTTTCCGGCTTGCGCGCTTCATCAATCCACGCCTGCGGCGTGCGGCACTGTAAAAACTGGTGAATGGGGTCTAATAGCGAAGCGTAATTCATCGGAGGTTCTTTGCTGGCAGGAAAATTACCGGGCGGCACGTGCCGCCCGTCAGGGCTTAGTGACGCACACCGTCATCGTCTTCGTCGTCGATCTCTTCGCCGTCGTCTTCATCTTCGGCATCCGGATCTTCAAAGTAGGTGCCCCAGCCGTCGTAATCGACGTTGTATTTCCCGACCAGATTCACCAGCTGCTCGACCTGCGCGTCAATCAGTTCCGGCTTCAGCGCCGATTCGCTCAGGATGTCGACGCACATCACGGTGCTGCCGTCTTCCAGCTCCAGCTCTTCCGGCTCGGTGACTTCATAGCCCAGCTTGAAAGCGTCAACCGCGGCTTTCTCCAGCGAGTCGAAGTTGTTGCAGGAGAGATGATGCTCGATGGTGTAAAGCGCATCCGGATCGCTGCCGTCTTCCAGCAACTCTTCAATGATCAGGCGCGTCTCTTCGCGCTGTTCTTCCAGCAATGCTTCGTATGCCATGGGCGTGTCCTCAAAATGGTGGCAGTGAATGCAATTATTTTCCCACACTGCCTCGCGCGCCACTACACAAAACAGAAAGTTTCTTATCGCTGGGGTTGAAAATGCATATTCATACGGTTAGATTGAATTTTAATTCATTATTGATGTAATGCGGAGCGCAGTATGAGTCAGCTGTATTCGAGACATTTCCTGAGATTGCTGGATTTCACCCCAGCCGAAATCACCGGTTTGTTATCACTCGCCAGTGAATTAAAACAGGCAAAGAAAAACGCCAGCGAAACCCAGTACCTGAAAGGCAAAAACATCGCGCTCATCTTCGAAAAAGACTCGACCCGTACCCGATGCTCTTTCGAAGTTGCCGCCTACGATCAGGGCGCTAACGTCACCTATCTCGGTCCGAGTGGCAGCCAGATCGGCCATAAAGAGTCGATGAAAGACACCGCGCGCGTACTGGGACGCATGTATGACGGCATTCAGTATCGCGGCTACGGTCAGGCGCTGGTAGAGACGCTGGCCGAATATGCCGGCGTGCCGGTGTGGAACGGCCTGACCACCGAGTTCCATCCGACGCAGCTGCTGGCTGACCTGCTGACCATGCAGGAGCATCTGCCGGGCAAAGCACTGAACCAGATGACGCTGGTGTACGTCGGCGATGCGCGCAACAACATGGGCAACAGCATGCTGGAAGCGGCGGCGCTGGTGGGGCTGGACCTGCGGCTGGTGGCGCCGAAAGGCTGCTGGCCAGAAGAGGAGCTGGTAGCGCAGTGCCGCGCGGCTGCACAGCACACCGGCGGCAAAATCACCCTGACAGAAGAGATTGCCGAAGGCGTGCAGGGTGCTGATTTCATCTATACCGACGTCTGGGTATCAATGGGCGAAGCGAAATCAGTGTGGGAAGAGCGCATCGCCCTGCTGCGTCCCTATCAGGTGAACAGCGCGATGCTGGCGCTGACCGGCAATCCGCAAGTGAAATTCCTGCACTGCCTGCCCGCGTTTCATGATGACCAAACCACGCTCGGACGGCAGATGGCCGAACAGTATGGTCTGCACGACGGCATGGAAGTCAGCAACGAGGTGTTTGAATCCGACCATAGCGTGGTGTTTGACCAGGCGGAAAACCGCATGCATACCATTAAAGCGGTGATGGTGGCGACGCTGAGTCAGCGCTAAGCCTGCGCGGCGCAAACGTTTACCTCGCGCGTGATTTCTGCTTGATGCGGCTCAGTGATTGCGTATAATGCGCCACAATTTGCCGGAGGAAACATGCAACAGCGCAGCGCACAATTTGCCGCTCCCGTACGCCTGAATGCAGGCGGCGCACCTGTTTCTTTCCGTCATTCATCGATCGCCAGAAAGCCCCTGTAAAGGGGCTTTTTTTTGTCCGCAATCCGGCAGCGCAGAGGAGAGAGCTATGGCCAACCCGCTATATCGCAAGCACATTATTTCCATCAACGACCTCAACCGCGATGAGCTGGAGCTGGTGCTGCATACCGCCGCCCAGCTGAAAGCCCATCCGCAGCCGGAGCTGCTGAAACACAACGTTATCGCCAGCTGCTTCTTTGAGGCTTCAACGCGCACCCGCCTGTCGTTTGAAACCGCGATGCACCGGCTGGGCGCGTCGGTGGTGGGGTTTGCCGACGGCAGCAACACCTCGCTGGGCAAGAAAGGGGAAACCCTCGCCGATACCATCTCGGTGATTGGCACCTATGTGGATGCCATCGTGATGCGCCATCCGCAGGAAGGGGCGGCGCGGCTGGCCACGGAGTTTTCGGGCGGCGTGCCGATCCTTAACGCCGGTGACGGCGCCAACCAGCACCCGACGCAGACGCTACTCGATCTGTTCACCATCCGGGAAACCCAGAGCCGCCTCGATAACCTCAACGTGGCAATGGTTGGCGACCTGAAATATGGCCGCACCGTGCATTCGCTGACCCAGGCGCTGGCGAAGTTCAGCGGCAACCGCTTCTACTTCATCGCACCGGATGCGCTGGCGATGCCGTCCTACATCACCGATATGCTGGATGAACAGAACATTGCCTGGTCGCGCCACGACAGCATCGAAGAAGTGATGCCGGAGCTGGATATTCTCTACATGACGCGCGTACAGAAAGAGCGTCTCGATCCCTCAGAGTATGCCAACGTGAAAGCGCAGTTCATCCTGCGGGCGGCCGACCTGGCCGGTGCGCGCGATAACATGAAGGTGCTGCATCCGCTGCCGCGCATTGATGAGATCACCACCGATGTCGACAGCACGCCGCACGCCTGGTATTTCCAGCAGGCCGGCAACGGCATCTATGCCCGCCAGGCCCTGCTGGCGCTGGTACTGAATAGCGAACTGGCACTGTAAGGAGCAGAACGATGACCCACGATAACAAACTGCAGGTTGAAGCCATCAAACGCGGCACGGTGATCGACCATATTCCGGCGCAGGTCGGCTTTAAGCTACTGTCACTGTTCCGCCTCACCGAAACCGATCAGCGCATCACCATCGGCCTTAATCTGCCGTCGGGCGAGATGGGGCGTAAGGACCTGATCAAAATCGAAAATACTTTTCTGACCGATGATCAGATCAATCAGCTGGCGGTGTACGCGCCGCACGCCACGGTGAATCGCATTGATGAGTATGAAGTGGTGGCGAAGATCGCACCGACGCTGCCGGAACGCATCGAGCGCGTGCTGACCTGCCCCAACGGCAACTGCATCAGCCGCAGCGAGCCGGTGTTCTCCAGCTTTGCGGTGAAACAGCGCGACGACGATGTGCACCTGAAGTGTAAATACTGCGAGAAAGAGTTCGCGCGCCACGTGGTGCTCGGTCACTGGTAATCGCCCGTTTCCTCCCTATAATGGGGCGAACATTTTCGCGGCGGGCAAGGGTTCGCCGCGCATGCCTAAGGAGAAACAATGTCTCGCGAAATCAGTACTGAAAAAGCCCCGGCAGCGATTGGCCCGTACGTCCAGGGCGTGGATCTCGGCAGCATGATCATCACCTCCGGCCAGATCCCGGTCGATCCGGCCACCGGTGCGGTTCCGGACGATATCGCCGCGCAGGCGCGTCAGTCGCTGGAGAATGTGAAGGCGATTGTGCTGGCCGCTGGCCTGCAGGTGGGCGACATTGTGAAGACCACCGTGTTCGTCAAAGACCTGAACGATTTCGCCACGGTCAACGCCACCTATGAAGCGTTTTTCACCGAGCATCAGGCCAGCTTCCCGGCGCGCTCCTGCGTGGAAGTGGCGCGTCTGCCGAAAGACGTGAAGATTGAGATCGAAGCCATCGCGGTACGTCGCTGATTTAGCTGTCATCAATCACACAGCATGCAGGGGGCGTATCCGTGCGCACCTGGCGAGATCGCCAGGTCGTCATCAATGACGACCCTGCATAGTTCGTGACTTCCGAACTTCCCTATCTCGACGATCGCAGCAGTTTCTCCAGCGGTCGCACCAGCGCCAGCACCGTTTCATCCTGCACCTGCGCCGCCGCATCCAGCTGGGCGTGCATCTGCGCCACCTCGCCTGCGCCATAGGCCTGATTGCGCTCCAGCGCATTCACCAGATCCAGCCCCATCCGGCTCAGCTCAGCGACCTGGCGCACCTGCGGCTGCAGCGCTTTCAGCTGATAGTTGCCCAGCACCAGCGGCATCACTGCATCGCTGTTGCGCTGCCAGCGCTGCAGCTGATGGCGCAGGGCGCTGGCGGCAGCATGATCGCCGCGATTGGCAATCAGCGCATCCACCTGCTTATCCAGCAGCCGCACCGGCTCGCTCTCGGCTGGCAGTACGTCCGCCAGCCGGTTCAGCGGCTCAAAAGAGTCATAATGCCCGGCCTGAAACTTCAGGTGCTGGCGGGTGTAATACTGCGCCGGTTCCAGCACTTCCGCCAGCACGCGCAGCGGAGTGATATCGCTGCTGTTGGCCAGCCGCATCATCTGCACCTCGGCCTGCTGATGCTGCTGCAGGCCGACCGACACCGTCCCCCAGCGATCAATCGCGCTGAGCCGCTGGTACATATTCTCGCTGTCGGTCACATCCTGCGCCGACCACAGCCGCTCCGCCACCACAAAGGCGCGCGGCCACAGCCGCGTATCAATCACCCGGCTATTCACGTTCTCCGCCCACAGCGCCGCTTCACCGCCCAGCAAATCATGCTGCAGCTGAGCGGGCGTGGGCAGTACCGGAGCAATACCGGCCGGTATCTGCGCCAGCCTGCTGCCTGTGGTCGGATAGCGCACGTTGCCCACCAGCACGTAGCCGGTCAGGCTGTCACGCGTCAGCGTCACCACCGGCTGAAACGGCCCCATCCAGCTGTCGACGCTGAAGGTCAGCTGCGTCGGTGATAGCCAGCGAATGTCGCTGACCTGGCGTCGCGCCTTGCCGCTGAAATCGATAAAACCGCGCCAGCCGTTTTTGCTCTCAATCAGGGTGAAACTGCCCTGCACCGCGCTGCCTTTCAGACGCGGCATAGTGAACTGCCAGCTTTGCGCCTGATCGTCGGCGCGCAGTTGATCGACGCCGTTCAGCCCCTGCGGCCAGGGATCATTGCGATAGTGATACGCGGCGCTCTGCGGCTGGTCGAGATAAAAACCGGTGGAAAGAATGCCGCGATACCCCTGCTTTACCACTTCGCTCAGCGCGTCCTGCCCCTGCCACGACTGAATCACAATACTTTTCGGCAGGTCGGGATGGTACACCTCATCCCAGCCAAGCATGCGCCGCTGATGCGCGGCGAGAATCTTCTCAACCCGCTGGTTGAACCACGCCTGCAGCGCATGGGCGTCCTGCAGGCCGTGGTCACGCATAAACTGCTGAATCTTCGGTGAGGCGTTCCACTGACTGGGATCGACTTCATCCCCGCCGATGTGAATGTAGGGATCGGGAAAGATCGCCGCGACTTCGCCAATCAGCGTATCGATAAAGCGAAACACCGCTTCATTGCTGGGATCGAGCAAGGGTTTAAATACCCCCCAGCCGCGCTCCATGGCATATGGCCCCGGCGCGCTCATCAGCTCCGGCATCGCTACGGCCAGGGCGGAAGCATGGCCGGGCAGATCGATTTCCGGCACCACGCGCACGCCGCGCTGGGTGGCATAGTGCACCAGCTCGCGCATTTGCTGCTGGCTGTAGAACAGGCCATCACTGGCCTGCTGCTGCAGCTGCGGATAGTGACTGGAAGCAAAGCGCCAGCCCTGATCGTCGGTCAGGTGCCAGTGAAACACATTCATGCGCGCCGCGGCGATACCATCAATCTGCCGCTTGAGGGTTTCCAGCGGCAGGAAATGGCGCACCGGATCGATCAGCACGCCGCGCCACGGGAAGCGCGGCCGATCGTCAATGGTGACAAAGGGAATTTGCGTGCCGCTGGCGGTGTTGGCGATCAGCTGCAGCAGGGTTTCCATGCCGCGCATCGCGCCAAAACGGGTAGGTGCCTGCAGCAGTACGCCACTGCTGCTGACCTCCAGACGGTAGCTTTCGTCGCTGTCCGGTTGCGGTAGCGGATCGACCGCGTCGGCAATACGGACCTGAATGGCGGGACGATCGCTGGCCGGGCTGGCGGGCAGCAGCGCCCAGCCGGTTTGCCGCGCAATGCGGGCGCGCCAGCGCGCTTCGGCCCCTTCCAGGTGATCGCCGGTGATGTGCAGCGAAAATTGCGGCGTCAGGGTAAACGCGCCACCGCCAGCGGGCTGCGTCACCTGCTGTGGCCATGGCATCAGCGGCAGATCGCCTGCCGGTGCGGCCTGCGTGGAAAACGTCAGGGAACACAAAACGGCCAGCAGCGTACGGGGCAGAAGCATGGTGGGCATCCTTGTAAGGCAAAACGGTGGGCCGGAAATGGCGCAAAACGCTCATTAAACCTGTTTCGCAACGCAAAGCAAGTTGCAACCGGCTGAAGTTTGCCCGGCTTAAAACTTTTCAGTGTAGCGGCTGTTGACCACTGCACGGCTTTCAGGCGCTGGCCGCGCTTCTTTGCGACAGGTCAAAAACAGTGCGATTAATTCCCTCTGAAACACCACATGTTGCGATTACACTCCTTAAAATTATCTACATGTAGTTTCCAGCGGAGAAAGGGAAGATGGCAACGGTAGTGATTAAGCGTGACGGCTGCAGGGTGCCGTTTGATGCCCGGCGCATTGAAGCTGCAGTGCGGGCCGCCGCGCAGGCCGCCCAGGTTGACGACCTGGCCTGGTGCACGACGGTCGCTCAGCAGGTCAGCGCGCAGCTGGCAACCCAGGCTGAAGTCGATATTCGCGACATCCAGTGTGCCGTGGAAGAAGCGCTGATGAGCGGACGCTGGCCGCAGCTGGCGCGCGCCTATATTGAATACCGTCACGACCGCGATCTGGCGCGCGAGCAGCGCGGCAAGCTGCATCATGCCATTCGCGGCCTGGTGGAACAGACCAACGCGGCGCTGCTCAACGAAAACGCCAACAAAGACAGCAAAGTGATCCCGACGCAGCGCGACCTGCTGGCCGGCATCGTGGCCAAACATTATGCCCAGCAGCAGTTGCTGCCGCGCGATGTGGTGCTGGCGCACGAGCGTGGGGAAATCCACTATCACGACCTCGACTACTCTCCCTTCTTCCCGATGTTTAACTGCATGCTGATCGATCTGCACGGCATGCTGACGCACGGCTTCAAAATGGGTAACGCCGAGATTGAACCGCCAAAATCCATCGCCACCGCCACCGCGGTGACGGCGCAGATCATCGCGCAGGTCGCCAGCCATATTTACGGCGGCACTACCATTAACCGCATTGACGAAGTGCTGGCGCCGTTTGTCACCCTCAGTCTCGACAAGCATCGCCAGATTGCCCGCGAATGGCAGATCGCTGACGTGGAAGCTTACGCGCGCGCGCGCACGGAAAAAGAGTGCTACGACGCGTTTCAGTCGCTGGAGTACGAAGTCAATACGCTGCACACCGCCAACGGCCAGACGCCGTTCGTCACTTTTGGCTTTGGCCTCGGTACCGACTGGGCGGCGCGCCTGATTCAGCAATCGATTTTGCGCAACCGCATTGCCGGGCTGGGCAAAAACCATAAAACCGCGGTGTTTCCTAAGCTGGTGTTCGCCATTCGCGAAGGCGTCAACCGCCGCGCCGGCGACATCAATTACGACATCAAACAGCTGGCGCTGGAGTGTGCCAGCAAGCGCATGTATCCGGATATCCTCAACTACGACAAAGTGGTGGAAGTCACCGGCTCGTTTAAAACGCCGATGGGCTGCCGCAGCTTCCTCGGCGTTTACGAGGAAAACGGCGAGCAGATTCATGAGGGCCGTAACAACATCGGCGTGATCAGCCTCAACCTGCCGCGCATTGCGTTAGAAGCTCAGGGAGACGAAGCCCGCTTCTGGACGTTGCTGGATGCACGCCTGGCGCTGGCGAAGCGGGCGTTGATGACCCGCATTGCCCGGCTGGAAAAAACCAAAGCGCGCGTCGCGCCGATTCTTTACATGGAAGGCGCCTGCGGCGTACGGCTCAACGCGGACGACGAGGTAGGCAAGATCTTTCGCAACGGCCGCGCCTCGATCTCGCTGGGCTATATCGGCCTGCATGAAACGCTTAACGCGCTAAGCGGCAACGCCGTGCATCCGTATGATGCCGCGCACCTGCGCGCAACCGGCGTGGCGATCGTGACGCATCTGCGCCAGGCGGTGGATGCGTGGAAAGCGGAAACCGGCTACGGCTTTAGCCTGTACAGTACGCCCAGTGAAAACCTGTGCGATCGCTTCTGTCGCCTTGATGCCGCCGAATTCGGCGTAGTGCCGGGCGTGACCGACAAGGGCTATTACACCAACAGCTTCCATCTCGACGTAGAGAAAAAGGTCAATCCGTACGACAAAATCGACTTTGAAGCGCCATACCCGGCCATCGCTAACGGCGGCTTCATCTGTTACGGCGAATACCCCAACATTCAGCACAACCTGCGGGCGCTGGAGGATGTGTGGGATTACAGCTATGACCGCGTGCCCTATTACGGCACCAACACGCCGATCGATGAGTGCTACGAGTGCGGCTTCAGCGGCGAGTTCAGCTGTACCAGCAAAGGCTTTACCTGTCCGTGCTGCGGCAATCACGATCCGGCGCGCGTTTCGGTCACGCGCCGCGTCTGCGGCTATCTTGGCAGTCCGGATGCGCGGCCGTTCAACGCCGGCAAGCAGGAAGAGGTGCAGCGCCGTGTTAAACACCTTGATACCGGACAGCTGGGATGATGCACATTCATCGCTACTACGATGTGGATATCGTGAATGGTCCCGGCACGCGCTGCACGCTGTTTGTCGCGGGCTGTGAACATCAGTGTCGCGGTTGCTACAACCAGAGCACCTGGCGGCCTGACTCCGGCGTGCCGTTTACGCTGGCCATGGAGGAGCAGCTGATCGCCGATCTGCAGGATCAACGCATTCCGCGTCAGGGGCTGTCGCTGAGCGGCGGCGATCCGCTGCATCCGTACAATGTGCCGCATATTCGCCGGCTGGTGAAGCGCGTGCGGCGCGACTGTCCGGATAAAGATATCTGGCTGTGGACCGGCTACACCCTGGCGGAGCTGACAGCGGCGCAGCGTGAAGTGATTGCGGAAATCGATGTGCTGATTGATGGACGTTTCATCGAAGCGGAAAAAGATGCGCGGCTGCTGTGGCGCGGCAGCCGCAATCAGACTATCTGGTATCTACGCCAGCCACAGCGCGAGGATGCCGAGCAGCATACCGCTGACGGCCACGCCGCAGAAGGCGATCCACAGCGCGCGCGGTGGGAACGCGCGATGCAGCATCAGTAGCGACGGCACGCTGACCGCGGGCAGCGTCACCAGCAGCGCCAGCGCCGGTGCGACGCCCATGCCCGCCAGCATCATGGTTTGCACGATGGGGATTTCGGCGGCGGTAGGGATCACAAACAGGCAGCCGGCGATGGCCATCAGCATCACCCAGAACAGCGTATTCCCTACCGCGCCGTCCGCGTGCGGAAACAGCCAGACGCGCGCGGCGCCGAGCAGCAGTACCGCCACGATGTAGAGCGGAATGGTGTTACAGAACAGCCGCCACATCACGCGCAGCCAGCGCGTCACAAACCGTTCATGGCTTTCGTGCGGCAACAGCGGCGCGGCAACGGCGGTTTCCGGCACGCTGCGCTGCACCAGCATGGCAATGCCCAGCACCATCACCCCACCCGCCACCAGCCGAATGGCGGCAAACTGCCAGCCGAGCACAAAGCCCATAAACACCAGCGTTGCCGGATTGAGCAGCGGATTCACCAGCCAGAACGCCATCGCCGCGCCGCTTGAAACCTGCGCCTGGCGCAGGCCGACGGTCACCGGCGCGGCACAGCAGCTGCACATCATGCCCGGGAGGCCAAAACCGGTGCCGACCAGCGTGGCCCCCAGCCGGTTGCTGCCCATCAGGCGCAGCAGCCAGCGGCGCGGAATCAGCACCTGCACCAGCGAGCCCAGCACCACGCCGAGCACCGCGGCTTTCCACACCGCGAGAAAATAGACCATGGCGTAATCCAGCGCGGCGCGCCACGGCGAATCTGCGGCATTGGCAAGAATAGAGCGGCCGATGGAATGGGTTTCTGCGGCCGTGAAGGCTTTGCCATAGTAAGGCTGCCATTTAACGTACCACAGGCCGATAAGCACCACAGCGAGGAACAGCAGCGGTTTCCACCAGGCGAAGCGGGCCGCTGGTGCAGGTGAGGCGAATTGGGTCATGACCGGTTCCGTATTCAACTGAATAACATATGCCGCGCGGAGGGCGCGACGCAGATCCCACAGTGTTATTCAGGTTATGCCCGTGTGCCAGCGTCGTCACGCTTAAACTTGATCTGTCTCCGGAATTTAACCAATCCCGCCTGTGCCGGCTGGCTTGCGTTTCCGCGCTCAGGGTCCAGACTTGTCTGTTGAAACGTGTCACGCACAGCAGGTGCGTGACCAGCAAGGAGGAGAAAGATGAGCAAGAAAATAGCGGTTCTGATTACCGATGAATTTGAAGACTCAGAGTTTACCTCACCGGCCGAGGCCTTCACCAAAGCGGGCCATGAAGTGGTCACCATTGAGATGCAGGCGGGCAAAACCGTGAAGGGAAAACAGGGCAAAGCCGAAGTCAAAATCGACAAGGATATTGACCATGTCAGCCCGGCCGAGTTCGACGCGCTGCTGCTGCCCGGTGGTCATTCGCCTGACGCGCTGCGCGGTGACGATCGCTTTGTCACCTTTACCAAAGAGTTTGTCGCCAGCGGCAAACCAATTTTCGCCATCTGTCATGGTCCGCAGCTGCTGATCAGCGCGAACGGCGTGCGCGGTCGCAAAATGACCTGCGTGAAAGCTATCGCCATCGATCTGCGTAATGCCGGCGCGGACTTTTACGATAAAGAGGTGGTGGTTGATGATGACAAGCTGGTTACCAGCCGCACGCCTGAAGACCTGCCCGCGTTTAACCGCGAATCCCTGCGCATTCTGAACGCAGCGTAAGGCGGTCGCCCGGTGCGCCTCTGCGCGTGCCGGGCTAACGCTGCCAGACAATCTTTTTGCCAAACCCCAGCGCGTTATCGGTCATTTTCAGCTCATCCAGCGTAATTTCCCACAGCGGCGCGGTGACTTTTTTTGCCACCGGAAAGCGCGCCTGATAGGCCTTCAGCGCCTGCGCCTCATCGGTCAGCTGAATACGCCCGCGATACTGCACACCTTTAATCAGCAGCACCGTTTTCGGCTGGCCGTTCACCGTGCCGGCGACGCGTGGATGACGCGCCATCAGCGCGCCGTGACGCGTATCGGCTTCGGTCATCAGCCAGAACGCCATGCGCGCTTCATCGAACACGTAGAAACAGTTGGCGCACCATAGCGCATCGCCGTCACTGGCACACAGCGACAGCACGTGCTGCTTTTTCAGATAGCGAATCAGATGAGAATGGTCAGACAAGAGCAACTCCGTGCGTTGATAGCGATGCGGCCGCAGGCGCGTTACACTGCCCGCCAGCACATGAACGAGGTTTGTAAATGGAACAGGGCTGGCAGCTGTATATTCTGCAAACCGCCGCCGGGATGCTTTATACCGGCATCACCACTGACGTCAACCGTCGCCTGCAGCAGCACCAGCAGGGGCGCGGTGCCCGTGCGCTGCGCGGCAAAGGTCCACTGACGCTGGTGTTTCACTGCGCGGCTGGCGATCGCGCGGCGGCTTCCCGGCTGGAGTATCAGGTAAAACAGCTGAGCCGGTCGCAGAAACTGCTGCTGGTTGCCCAGCAGCCGGCCTGCTTAACGGCGTGGTTTAGTCGATACGATTGAAAGGTGCCGAGAAGGCGATCAGCCCTTCTGCCCCATCGAACGCGTCGTCCGCCAGTTTATACACCTGAAACGCCGCTTCGCTGCCGGGCCAGCGGCAGTGCAGGCCGTGGCGCGCCGCCGGTTCAAAGCCGAGCGGATTGTAGAACTGCGGATCGCCCAGCACCACCACGGCGCTGTAGCTGAACTCATTGAGCGAATCGAGCCCTTCATACACCAGCTGTTTAGCAATGCCCTGACTGCGCACCGAGGCATCAACCGCCAGCGGCGCCAGCGCCACCCAGTTACGATCCTCGCCCTGCAACGTCACCGGACTGAAGGCGGCATAACCCAGCACCTGGCCTTCGTCATCGGTGGCCACCACGCCCAGCGTGAGTAAGCCGTCTTCACGCAGCTGCTGTACCAGTTCCGCTTCGGCTGCGGTGGCAAAACTGCGCTTTAACAGGCTGTCGATGCCTGCCGCGTCCACACCAATTTCAGTACGAATCAACATGAGATCCCCGCGCGCGCCTCAGCGGCCTTCGCGTCCTGTGTCATTCCTGCCTCAACAAAAGCAGCCAGCTGCAGCAACCCCGTGCGCAATGGCGTGGGCATGGCGTCCAGTTCTATGGCATCCATCAGATTCTTCACCTCCAGTCCCAGCTCCGTGTCGCCCTCAATCACCAGACGGCGCTGAAAGAACAACATATCGGGGTCGGCTTTGCGTGCTGCTACCAGCAGCAGATCGTTGGCTTCGCCACGAAACCAGACATCTGCTTCGGCATCGCGCGAAACGGTCAGGCGCCCGTCCTGCAGCGTGGTGATCCAGCGCAGATTGACGTCCGCGATCTCAATGCCGAGATAGCGCCCTTGCAGAAAGTCTAACTCACCTTCAGCCAAAGCATGACGAAATTGCCAGTTTAGGAGTTGTTGCAAAACCGTTTTTTTCACGGCGAATGGTGTTAGCGACACCGGTAAAGCGAGGAATTCCGGCCCTTTTTCAATTAACAGGCCGCGTAAGCGTGCGAACATGCGCTGCACTCCCTTGAGAAAATTTTATCTATATTGCCACATCCGTCGGCTTTCGCCTCAACCGGGATCAAGGAAATCGCCCCGCGTCTGTGCGAAAATTCTCCATTCCGCCCTGGCAATCCCGCTTTCACTGCCTTAAATCAACATTGCAGCACCTGCGCTTCCTTACACTCAACGGCGTTCAGAATCCGGGGGAGGAAATTGTATGGAACTGCTGTGTCCGGCGGGGAATTTACCTGCGCTGAAATCGGCGGTGGAGCACGGCGCTGACGCGGTGTACGTCGGCCTGAAAGATGACACCAACGCCCGCCACTTTGCTGGCCTCAATTTTACCGATAAGAAACTGGCAGAAGCCGCGCGCTTCCTGCATCAGCACCGGCGTAAACTGCACGTGGCGATCAACACCTTCGCCCATCCTGACGGCCTTAACCGCTGGCAAAGCGCCATTGACGTCGCCGCACAGAACGGTGCCGATGCGCTGATTCTGGCCGATATCGCCACGCTGGAGTACGCCGCCAGCCGCTATCCGCAGGTTGAACGTCACCTTTCAGTGCAGGCGTCCGCTACCAATCTGCAGGCCATTCAGTTTTATCACCGCCACTTTGCGCTGAGCCGCGTGGTGCTGCCGCGCGTGCTGTCGATGCACCAGGTGAAGCAGCTGGCGCGCGAAACGCCGGTGCCGCTCGAGGTGTTCGCCTTTGGCAGCCTGTGCATCATGGCCGAAGGCCGCTGCTATCTCTCGTCGTGGCTGACCGGCGAGTCGCCGAACAGCGCGGGTGCCTGTTCACCGGCCAAATTTGTGCGCTGGCAGCAGACGGCACAGGGCATGGAGTCGCGCCTGAACGAAGTGCTGATTGACCGTTACGCCGCCGATGAGAGCGCGGGCTATCCAACGCTGTGTAAAGGACGCTACGAGGTGGATAACCAGCGCTATCACGTGCTGGAAGAGCCCACCAGCCTCAATACCCTGGCGCTGCTGCCAGAACTGCTGCGCGCCAATATCGCGTCGGTGAAAATTGAGGGACGCCAGCGCAGCCCGGCCTATGTGGCGCAGGTGGCTAAAGTGTGGCGTCAGGCGATCGATCGCTGCATGGCCGATCCGCAACAGTTCACGGTGCAGGCGCCGTGGATGCGCGCGCTCGGTGAACTTTCTGAAGGCAGCCAGACCACGCTCGGCGCCTATCACCGCGACTGGCAATAAGGAGACCGTATGAAATACGCCATCGGCCCGGTGCTGTGGTACTGGCCAACCGCCACGCTGGAGCAGTTTTACCAGCGCGCCGCAGAAAGCAGCGCAGAGATTGTCTACCTCGGCGAAGCGGTGTGCAGCAAACGCCGCGCCACTGCGTTCAGTCAGTGGATGGAGATGGGCCGCACGCTGGCGGCCAGCGGCAAACAGGTGGTGCTGAGCACGCTGGCGCTGCTGCAGTCCCCTTCGGAAGTCAAAGAGCTGCGCCGCTATGTTGAAAACGGTGAGTTCTTACTGGAAGCCAACGATATCGGCACCGTGAACATGGCGGCAGAGCGCAAACTGCCGTTTGTCGCCGGTCCCACCCTGAATGTGTATAACGCGCAGACGCTCCAGCTGCTGCTGCAGGAGGGCATGACGCGCTGGTGCATGCCGGTGGAGATGTCACGCGACTGGCTGATTCAGCTGTTGCAGCAGTGCCATGACGCTGGCCTGCGCGACCGGTTTGAGGTTGAAGTGCTCGGCTACGGCCATCTGCCGCTGGCACTGTCGGCGCGCTGCTTTACCGCGCGTTCCGAAAACCGTGCCAAAGATGATTGCCAGACCTGCTGTATTGATTATCCCACCGGGCGCCGCGTGCTGTCGCAGGAGGGCCAGCAGGTATTTGTCCTGAACGGCATTCAGACCATGAGCGGCTACTGTTACAACCTTGGCAACGATCTCGCCGGTATGCATGGCTGGATCGATATTGTGCGCCTGTCGCCGCAGGATGAGAGCACCCTAGCACAGGTTGATCGCTTCCGCGCTAACGAAGCGGGTGAAGCGCCGCTGATGATGGCGCGCGGCAGCGACAGCAACGGTTACTGGCGCCGCCTGGCCGGAATGGCGCTGGATAGCGGCGGTTAAAGGCACATTCCGGCTATATTCCTGCCGTTATTAGCAGTTTTAATATGGGTAATGATGCGTAATACTGACTGGTGCAGGTTTACTTATCACCTGCGCCATCCTTTGCTGGAGTACCCATGTCTGAGAAGAAAACTGTTCGCCTGTCCGTACTGGATCTGGCCCCCATTCCGCAAGGCTCGTCTGCGCGCGATGCCTTCCATAATTCGCTGGCGCTGGCGCGTCAGGCTGAAGCCCTTGGCTTTCATCGCTACTGGCTGGCCGAACACCACAACATGACCGGCATCGCCAGCGCCGCAACGTCGGTGCTGATTGGCTATCTCGCCGCTAACACCGAAACGCTGCGCCTCGGCTCCGGCGGGATCATGCTGCCCAACCACGCACCGCTGGTGATTGCCGAACAGTTTGGCACCCTGGAATCCCTCTACCCTAGCCGTATCGATCTCGGACTGGGCCGCGCGCCCGGCTCCGATCAGCGCACCATGCTGGCGCTGCGCCGTCATCTTTCGAGCGCCCAGGCCGACAGCTTCCCGGAAGATGTGGCCGATCTGATCCGCTGGTTCGATGCCGAAGAGGGCGAGCATCCGCCGGTGCAGCCGGTGCCCGGCCTCGGGCTGAAAATTCCGGTATGGCTGCTGGGTTCCAGCCTGTATAGCGCGCAACTGGCGGCGCAGCTTGGTCTGCCGTTTGCCTTTGCTTCGCACTTCGCGCCAGACCTGCTGTTGCAGGCGCTGCACCTGTATCGCGAAAAATTCCAGCCCTCTGCGCGTCTGGCGAAACCTTACGCTATGGTGTGTGTCAACGTGGTAGCGGCAGACAGCGATCGTGATGCGCGCTTCCTGTTCACCTCGATGCAGCAGCAGTTCATTAATCTGCGTCGCGGCAAGCCCGGCCCGCTGCCGGCGCCGGTGGAGAACATGGATAACCTGTGGTCGCCGTCCGAACAGTATGGCGTGCAGCAGGCGCTGAGCATGTCGGTGGTGGGCGATAAAGATAAAGTGCGCCACGGCCTTGCCGCGCTGCTGCGCGAAACCCAGGCGGATGAGATCATGGTCAACGGCCAGATTTACGATCCGCAGGCGCGCCTGCGTTCATTCGCGCTGGCGATGGAAGCCGCACGCACGCTGTAAGCCTTACTGCGGTGGGGAGAGTCCTTCCGGCCCCACCGCCATCTTGCGCACATCGCGCGCCGGAGACTGCCCGTAAAAACGGCTGTACTCCCGGCTGAACTGCGACGCACTCTGATAGCCCACCCGATAGCCCGCCGTCCCGGCATCCAGCTTCTCAATCATCATCAGCCGGCGCGCTTCGTTGAGCCGCAGCTGCTTCTGATACTGCATCGGCGTCATCGCCGTAACCGCTTTAAAGTGATGGTGCAGCGATGAAATGCTCATGCCAACGCTGCTGGCCAGCTGATCCACCTTCAGCGGTTGATGAAAGTTTTCGCGCAGCCAGCGCGCCGCGCGCGCCACTTTGTTGCCCGGGCGCTCGGTCAGCGCCATGTTCAGAATGCGCGGCCCTTCCGGCCCGGTCAGCAGGCGATAGAAAATCTCCTGCTCAATCAGCGGTGCCAGCGCGGCGATATCCTGCGGCTGATCCAGCAGCGCCACCAGCCGCATCACCGCATCCACCAGCGGCGGCGCGACTTTATGGACGGTAATGCTGCGTTCTGGGGCGGCGCTGCCAATCTGCTGCGGCGGGAAATGCTCCAGATAGCGCAGCAGGCGCGCTTCGTTGATGGTGATGCCGACGCCAAGACAGGGTTTCTCTGGTGTCGCCAGCACCACGCAGGACTGCACCGGCATGTCCATGGTGACCAGCAGCAGATCGCCCGGCCCGTAATGCATCACATCATCGCCCATGCGCAGTGCTTTCTGGCCCTGGGCCATCAGCGCAAACCCCGCCCAGCTGGCAATATGCGCCAGGCTGGAGGGGTGCGAGCTGCGGCCAAAAGAGAGAAAGTCAATCGCGCTGGCGGTACGCCCATCCTGCTGCGCGTGACGGGCAATCATCGCCACCAGCTGCTGCCACTGTTCCTGATGAATCATGCGTTATGCACTCCGCGATGAAAAATCACTGAATCCCCATTCTTACCTGCCGATGCGGTTGCGCCTAGTCCCTGCGCCACAGATTTGCAGGATCGTGCAAAAAGCTTGCAGGATTGCGCTACCGCACAAAGCGGCAACAGCGCATGCTTTACTCACCCGAAATCTCAGGTGGAGAGACACAATGCAAGCACTTGAAGGCAAAATTGCGCTGGTGACGGGCGCGTCGAAAGGCATTGGCGCCGCCATCGCCATGACTTTCGCCGCGGCCGGCGCCCGGGTGGTGGTGAATTATCGTCAGGATGAAGCGGGCGCGGCGGATGTGGTGACCGATATCTGCGCGCTGGGAAGCGACGCCATCGCCGTACAGGCCGATATATCCCGTGAAGCTGACGTGCAGCGCCTGTTCGCCAGCAGTATTGCGCAGTTTGGCGCGCCAGACATCGTGGTCAACAACGCCGGCATGTTTCACCATGGCGACTTCGCCAGCCTCAGCGTCAGCGACATGCAGCAGCAGCTCAACGTCAATCTGCTCGGTACGCTGCTGGTGTGCCAGCAGGCGGCGCAGCATTTCCCGGCGCGCGGCGGCTGTATCATCAACCTCAGCGCGCTAAACAGCCAGCGCAGCCTGCCCGGCTCGGTACTGTGGTCAGCGACCAAAGGCGCAATCGATACCTTAACGCAGGGGCTGGCACGTGAGCTGGGTCCGCGTAATATTCGCGTCAACGCGCTGGCGCCGGGGATCATTCTGACCGAAGGGCTGCTGGCAGCGAAAAAAATGAATGCGGAATTTAAAGCGCAGCTGATCGCGGCCACGCCGCTGGGACGCTTTGGCCTGCCGGAGGATGTGGCGCAGGTGGCGCTATTTCTGGCGTCGGAAGAGTCGGCTTATGTTACCGGTGAGCGGGTGCTGATTGCCGGCGGCGTGTAAAGCCCGCGTTACAGACATAAAAAAAGGACGCTTGCGCGTCCTTTTTATTTTTAAGCGATTAACGCTTATGCATCACGGCGACGTGGTGCAGCTGCGCCTTCGTCGCGACGTGGGCCACGGCCACCTTCACGGCTGAAACGTCCGCCTTCACGACCGCCTTCGCGACGCTCAGAGAAACGACGCGGTGCGCCACCTTCACGGTTGCCACCCTCGCGGTTACCACGACGCTCACCACCGAAGTCACGACCGCCGCTACGACGCTCGGTGCGCTCGTGTGGCTGTGCATCGCCCAGCAGCTGCATATTCATCGGCTTGTTGAGAATACGCGTACGCGTGAAGTGCTGCAGGACTTCACCCGGCATGCCTTTTGGCAGCTCGATAGTGGAGTGAGTACCAAACAGCTTGATGTTACCGATGTAACGGCTGCTGATGTCGCCTTCGTTAGCAATCGCGCCCACGATATGACGCACTTCAACACCGTCATCACGGCCCACTTCAATGCGGTACAGCTGCATTTCGCCAACGTCACGACGTTCGCGACGTGGACGATCGCCACCTTCGCGGCTGTCACGGCTGTCACGACGTGGACGGTCGCCGCCACGCTCATCGCGATCGCGGAATTCACGACGCTGTGGACGTGGTGCATCCGGTGGCAGAATCAGTGGACGTTCGCCCTGCGCCATTTTCAGCAGTGCAGCGGCCAGCGTTTCCATATCCAGCTCTTCTTCTGGCTGCATTTTAGCCAGCAGCGCACGGTACTGATCCAGATCGCTGCTTTCCAGCTGCTGCTGAACTTTGGCAGCGAACTGCGCCAGACGACGCTGACTCAGCAGCTCGGCGTTAGGCAGCTCAACTTCCGGAATAGTCAGCTTCATGGTGCGTTCGATGTTGCGCAGCAGACGACGCTCGCGGTTCTCAACGAACAGCAGCGCACGGCCAGCACGACCCGCACGACCGGTACGGCCGATACGGTGCACATACGATTCGGCATCCATCGGGATGTCGTAGTTAACCACCAGGCTAATACGCTCAACGTCCAGACCACGGGCCGCAACGTCAGTCGCGATCAGGATATCCAGACGACCGTCTTTCAGGCGCTCCAGCGTCTGCTCACGCAGCGCCTGGTTCATGTCACCGTTCAGCGCGGCGCTGTTGTAGCCGTTACGCTCCAGCGTTTCTGCGACTTCCAGCGTGGCATTTTTGGTGCGCACGAAGATGATGGCAGCATCGAAGTCTTCCGCTTCGAGGAAGCGCACCAGCGCGTCAGACTTACGGCCGTAAGCGGTCCAGTAAGACTGAGAAATGTCCGGGCGTGTAGTGATGCTGGACTGGATGCGCACTTCCTGCGGATCCTTCATGAAACGCTTAGTGATACGGCGAATCGCTTCCGGCATGGTTGCAGAGAACAGTGCGGTCTGATGACCTTCCGGGATCTGCGCCATGATGGTTTCAACGTCTTCGATAAAGCCCATACGCAGCATTTCGTCGGCTTCGTCCAGTACCAGACCACGCAGGCTGGACAGGTCCAGGGTACCGCGTTTCAGGTGATCCAGCAGACGGCCCGGGGTACCAACCACGATCTGTGGACCCTGGCGCAGTGCGCGCAGCTGCACGTCATAACGCTGGCCACCGTACAGGGCCACGACGTTAATACCGCGCATGTGTTTAGAGAATTCTGTCATCGCTTCAGCCACCTGAACCGCCAGTTCGCGGGTCGGCGCCAGCACCAGGATTTGCGGTGCGCGGACAGAAGGATCAACGTTGTTCAGCAGCGGCAGCGAGAACGCTGCTGTTTTACCACTACCGGTCTGCGCCATACCCAGCACATCACGGCCCGCCAGCAGGTGAGGAATACACTCAGCCTGGATTGGCGATGGCTTAACGTAGCCCATACCGTTCAGTGATTCGAGGATGTCGGCGTTCAGGCCCAGATCAGCAAAAGTGGTTTGAATATCAGTCATGTAGTACACGTGCCTCTTAGATTGCGGCGGCCAGTCTACATAACTCGTCGTGAAAACTTTCAGTCATTTTCATCAAAAAGTGTGAACCGGCTCAAATTAGAAGTTTTGACGAACAGAAAAGCCCTCACCTGTTCAGGCGATGACTTTACGGGTAAATCAGGCAATAAAAGTTCGTCAGCTATTGCTGGTCAGATTCTGATAAATCGTCTTGTGTCTGGCCGAGTTGCGCCAGTTCCAACAATGCGTATCGGTGTTCAACAAAGTTATTGACGTTGTTGGCCACCGCCAGTTTGAACAACGCTTTCGCGTCGTCCTTCTCCCCCAGACTTAGGTAGTACTTACCTAAATAGAAGTTGGTTTCACTGAGATGTTCAGCGAGCGAGGTGTTATCCGTTGCGTCCGCCTTGAGACGTTCCATCAATGTTTTTTCACTGATGTCGCCCAGGTAGAACTCGACAATATTCCATCCCCATTGGTCCTTAGCCGCCTTGTCGTAACGCTGTTGGAGCGTCACTTTTGCCTTGTCGGCATCCATCTCGCGTTCAACGAGGTAGAGCCACAGGCTGCGGAACGGATCGTTAGGATCGTCTTGATAAAACGCCAGCAGATCATCTTGCGCTAACTTGTATCGACCGCCGTAATAGAGGGCGATACCACGGTTTAAATGCGCATAGTTGTAAGTTGGATCAAGCTCAAGTACAGAATCAAACGCTTCATAGGCAGCATCAAAATTGCCTGCCTGCGTTAAGTAAATGCCGAGATAGTTAAACACTTCCGGCATATCCGGTCTGATAGACAGCGCTTGCGAGAAATCGTTCCGCGCTAGTGCCCTCAGACCCAAACTATCATACAACACTCCGCGCTCATATAACAGCTGTGCGCGTTCATCATCGGTCAGGGCCCGACTGGCAAGAATTTGTTCCATTCGCGCCAGAATAACCTCTTGCTGCAGTGTGGGCTGCAAAGGTACTGCCAGAACTTCGTTCTTACGCCAATTGGAGTTGCTGCATCCTGCCAGCGTGATAGCTGTCGCAACAAAACACCAGCGCAAAAAAGGCTTCATTTCCCACTCCCGAATACAAACATTGGGATAACCATCCTGTCATCCGCCTGCTATGCACAAGGGTTCCCGCCCTCGCGATGATACCCGTCCTGCTTCAGCTGCACTGACACGCTGACCAGCGCGCGACGCATTCCGGGTATACAAACACCGCTCCCCGCCAGCAGGCAGGGAGCGGCTGATCAGGAAAAACGCTTACTCGGCGTCAGGCGTCGTCACCGCAGCGGTTTCTTCTGCTGGCTTCTGCTCTGTCGCTTCTTTGATGCTGAGACGAACGCGGCCCTGACGATCCACTTCCATCACTTTAACTGGCACTTCCTGACCCATCTGCAGGTAATCGGTCACTTTCTCTACACGCTTGTCGGCGATCTGAGAAATGTGTACCAGACCTTCTTTACCGCCGCCGATTGCCACGAAGGCACCGAAATCAACGATACGGGTCACTTTACCGGCGTAGATACGGCCCACTTCGATCTCAGCGGTGATCTCTTCGATGCGACGAATCGCTTCTTTGGCTTTCAGGCCGTCGGTCGCTGCGATCTTCACGGTGCCATCATCTTCGATTTCGATGGTGGTGCCGGTCTCTTCGGTCAGCGCACGGATAACCGAACCGCCTTTACCGATGACGTCTTTGATCTTGTCTGAGTTGATCTTGATGGTGTAGATGCGCGGCGCGAACTCGGAGATCTCCTGACGCGGCGTGCTGATCGCCTGTTCCATCACGCTCAGGATGTGCAGACGCGCACCCTTAGCCTGGTTCAGTGCCACCTGCATGATTTCGCGGGTGATACCTTCAATTTTGATGTCCATCTGCAGCGCGGTGATACCTTCACGGCTACCGGCTACTTTGAAGTCCATATCGCCGAGGTGATCTTCGTCGCCGAGGATGTCAGACAGCACCACGAACTTCTCGTCTTCTTTCACCAGACCCATCGCGATACCGGCAACGGCCGCTTTGATCGGTACGCCAGCGTCCATCAGTGCCAGCGATGCACCGCACACGGAAGCCATAGAAGAAGAACCGTTCGATTCGGTGATTTCAGACACGACGCGCACGGTGTACGGGAACGCATCCTGTTTAGGCATCACTGCCAGCACGCCACGCTTCGCCAGACGGCCGTGACCAATTTCACGACGCTTCGGTGAGCCAACCATACCGGTTTCGCCCACGGAGTACGGAGGGAAGTTGTAGTGGAACAGGAAGCTGTCAGTACGCTCGCCCATCAGCTCATCGAGATTCTGTGCATCACGCGCGGTACCGAGGGTGGCAGCGACCAGCGCCTGCGTTTCACCACGGGTAAACAGCGCAGAACCGTGGGTACGCGGCAGTACGCCAGTGCGCACGTCCAGACCACGGATCATATCTTTTTCACGGCCATCGATACGCGGTTCGCCGTTCAGGATACGGGTACGCACCACGTTCTTTTCCAGGCTGTGTACGATGTCACCGATTTCGGCATCATCCAGCGTTTCGTCTTCAGCCAGCAGTGCGGCGATGGTTTCGTCTTTGATGACGCCAACCTGCGCATAGCGCTCCTGCTTGTCAGTGATGCGGTACGCATCGCTGATGCGCGCTTCGGCCAGGGCGGCAACGCGTGCGATCAGCGCATCGTTCGCCGGCTCTGGCTGCCAGTCCCAGCGTGGTTTGCCTGCTTCGGCCACCAGCGCATTGATGTTTTCAATCACAACCTGCTGCTGGTCGTGACCGAACACCACAGCACCCAGCATCTGGTCTTCGGTCAGGATGTCCGCTTCAGATTCCACCATCAGCACTGCATTCTGCGTACCGGCAACCACCAGGTCCAGACGAGACTGTTTGATCTCATCCGCGGTTGGGTTCAGCACGTACTGATCGTTGATGTAACCAACGCGTGCCGCACCGATTGGGCCGTTGAACGGAATGCCAGACAGCGACAGCGCAGCAGAAGCACCGATCATTGCAACGATGTCCGGGTTAACCTGCGGGTTCACAGATACCACAGTCGCGATAACCTGTACTTCGTTAACAAAACCTTCCGGGAACAGCGGACGCACCGGGCGGTCAATCAGACGCGCAATCAGGGTTTCGCCTTCGCTTGGACGGCCTTCACGACGGAAGAAGCTGCCCGGAATACGGCCAGCGGCGTAAGTACGCTCCTGGTAGTTCACCGTGAGAGGGAAGAAGTCCTGACCGGCTTTGGCTTTTTTCTGGCCCACGACGGTAACGAATACCGCGGTGTCGTCCATGCTTACCATTACTGCTGCGGTGGCCTGGCGCGCCATCATGCCGGTTTCCAGCGTGACGGTATGCTGACCATATTGGAATTTGCGTACGATCGGGTTCAGCAAAATTTAAGTCCTTAAATTCGTGGCAAAGCCTGCTCGGCCCGCCGGGGATTACCGATCTTTAGTTGCATCCTCGCGACTAATGACAACCCTTAACCGCCCCTGCGGTAAAGCCTCTCATTAGCCGCGCGAACCTCTGCAAGCAAAGATCACTCTCAGCAACAATACATGAGTTTGGTCCGGATTGCTGCGGATTGCTCGAAAAAAGGGGCCATAAAGGCCCCCTTTTCGCGAAACTCGCACAAATCTGATCGCCAGATGCGGTTTTTTGCATACTGCATGCGCTACATCGTTGATCAGATTCTTCAGACTTAGCGACGCAGACCCAGGCTTTCGATCAGGCTGGTGTAACGTGCAACGTCTTTACGCTTCAGGTAGTCCAGCAGCTTACGACGCTGGGATACCATGCGCAGCAGACCGCGACGGCTGTGGTGGTCTTTCTTGTGCTCAGAGAAGTGACCCTGCAGGTGGTTAATCTGAGCAGTCAGCAGAGCAACCTGAACTTCAGTTGAACCGCTGTCGTTAGCGCCACGACCGTATTTAGCAACGATCTCTGCTTTAGCTTCTACGCTTAGAGACATAATAAACTCCAGTAAAAAATGAATGTATGGGTGCCGATCTCTAATTCAGCAGCCCGCTTTTAAAGCCGCGCTATTCTACTCTTCGCCCGGTAGCAACGCAAATGCGCTGTAACGCCCAGCGGTAATACGCGGTCAGTCGGCAAACTCTACTACCAGACGACGCGGTGCCACGCGACCATCGTCAGCGATTTCCGCCATACCGATAAATTTCTGCTGCTCACCTTCGGTCACCCGCACCAGCCCGCTGGCCGGCGCGTTTTCCGCCTGGACCGGCATGCCCTGTTTGAACCAGGCCGCGACCGGCGTGGGCAGATTGACCGCTGGAAAATCTTCCGCCGGGCTGTCCATCGGCAACAGCAACGCGTCCAGCGGTGCGTAATCCGGCGTTTCCGCCGCATTAACCTGCGCCGCCAGCGCCTGCAGCTGTTCCAGCGTCATCATGCGCGCAATCGGGTAACGCGCCACCTGCAGACGGCGCAGCATGATCACATGTGCACCGCAGCCGAGCTTCTCACCTAAATCGTCAATGATGGTGCGAATGTAGGTGCCTTTGGAAACATGGATTTCCAGCTCCAGCTCGTCGCCCTGCCAGCGAATAAACTGCAGTTCAAACACGGTAATCGGTCGCGCTTCACGCGGCACGGTGATGCCTTCGCGCGCATATTCGTACAGCTTGCGGCCCTGATACTTGAGCGCCGAGAACATGGTGGGCACCTGCAGCGTCTCGCCGCGAAAGCTCTCCAGCGCGGCATCCAGCTCAGCCTGGCTGAAGGTCACCGGCCGCGTTTCAACAATATTGCCGTCCGCATCGGAGGTATCGGTGCGCTGCCCCAGACGGGCAATCACGCGGTAACGCTTGTCCGAATCCAGCAGATAGCGGGAAAACTTGGTGGCTTCGCCGAGACAAATCGGCAGCATACCGGTGGCCAGCGGATCGAGCGCGCCGGTATGGCCCGCCTTGTTAGCATTAAACAGGCGTTTTACTTTTTGCAGCACATCGTTGGAGGATGCGCCCTGGTGTTTATCCAGCAGGAAAACACCGTGGACATCACGACCACGGCGACGAGGACGACTCATCAGTCCTCCTTGTCGTCTTCCGCCGGGCTTTCACCCCGTCGCTCAGCATCGTTTCTGATCACGTTAGACACCAGATTCGACATGCGCATCCCTTCAATCAGCGAGTTATCGTAGAAGAAGGTCAGCTCCGGCACGATGCGCAGACGCATCGCTTTACCGAGCAGAATACGGATGTAGCCAGACGCTTCTTTCAGCGCTTTGAGGCCGTTTTTCACCGCTTCTTCATCCTGGTCGTTCAGAAAGGTCACGAACACTTTGGCATACGCCAGATCGCGTGACACCTCAACGCCAGACACGGTGACCATCATACCCAGACGTGGGTCTTTGATTTCGCGCTGCAGGATGATCGCAATCTCTTTCTGCAACTCCTGCGCCACGCGCTGTGGGCGACCAAACTCTTTCGCCATACTATTTCTCCCAAATAATTCGGGAGGCCAGAGGCCTCCCAAATTGCATCACATCGACCAGCAATTACTCGATGGTGCGTTTAACTTCAATCACTTCGAACACTTCGATCATGTCGCCAACGCGAACGTCGTTGTAGTTCTTCACGCCGATACCACACTCCATGCCGTTACGCACTTCGTTGACGTCATCTTTGAAGCGACGCAGAGATTCCAGCTCGCCTTCATAGATAACCACGTTGTCGCGCAGTACGCGGATCGGGTTGTGACGTTTGATGTTGCCTTCGGTGACCATACAGCCGGCAATCGCGCCAAATTTCGGTGACTTGAACACGTCACGGACTTCGGCCAGACCGATAATCTGCTGTTTGAACTCCGGTGCCAGCATGCCGCTCATGGCTGCTTTCACTTCGTCAATCAGGTTATAGATGACGGAGTAGTAGCGCAGGTCAACGTTTTCAGCGTCAATCACGCGACGCGCAGAGGCATCAGCACGCACGTTGAAGCCGAGGATGATTGCGTTGGACGCAGCGGCCAGGGTGGCGTCGGTTTCGGTGATACCGCCCACGCCAGAACCGATAATCTTCACCTTCACTTCATCGGTGGAGAGTTTCAGCAGCGAGTCGGAGATCGCTTCCACAGAACCCTGTACGTCGGACTTCAGGACGATGTTCAGCTCGGACACTTCGCCTTCGGTCATGTTGGCAAACATGTTTTCCAGCTTGGACTTCTGCTGACGCGCCAGTTTGACTTCGCGGAATTTGCCCTGACGATACAGCGCCACTTCACGCGCTTTCTTCTCGTCACGCACCACGGTCGCTTCGTCACCCGCTGCCGGCACACCGGACAGACCGAGGATTTCCACCGGAATCGATGGACCCGCTTCCAGCACTTCGCGACCCAGTTCGTCACGCATCGCACGCACACGGCCGTATTCGAAGCCGCACAGTACGATATCGCCCTTGTTCAGCGTACCTTCACGCACCAGCACGGTTGCTACCGGACCACGACCTTTGTCGAGGAACGATTCGATCACCACGCCGCTCGCCATACCCTGACGAATTGCAGTCAGCTCCAGTACTTCCGCCTGCAGCAGAATCGCGTTCAGCAGGTCGTCGATGCCGGTACCGGCTTTCGCCGAGACGTTAACGAACATGTTCTCGCCGCCCCACTCTTCCGGAATGATACCGTACTGGGTCAGCTCGTTCTTCACGCGATCCGGATCGGCTTCTGGCTTGTCGATCTTGTTCACGGCCACGACCACCGGCACACCGGCCGCTTTCGCGTGCTGGATAGCTTCGACGGTTTGTGGCATCACGCCATCGTCAGCCGCCACCACCAGGATAACGATATCCGTGGCCTGCGCACCACGTGCACGCATTGCGGTAAACGCGGCGTGGCCCGGGGTGTCGAGGAAGGTGATCATGCCGTTATCGGTTTCAACGTGATACGCACCGATATGCTGGGTAATCCCGCCCGCTTCGCCGGAGGCGACTTTGGTGGAGCGGATGTAGTCCAGCAGCGAGGTTTTACCGTGGTCAACGTGACCCATGATGGTCACGACCGGCGCACGGCTTTCCTGCGCAGCATCGGTATCACGATCGTCCATTACCGCTTCTTCCAGCTCGTTCTCGCGGCGCAGGATCACTTTGTGACCCATCTCTTCGGCCACAAGCTGGGCGGTTTCCTGGTCGATAACCTGGTTGATGGTCGCCATGGCACCCATCTTCATCATCGCTTTAATAACCAGCGAGCCTTTCACCGCCATTTTGTTGGCCAGTTCGGCAACGGTGATGGTTTCGCCAATGATGACGTCACGGTTCACCGCCTGAGCAGGTTTGTTGAAGCCCTGCTGCAGCGTGCTTGGTTTACGATGTTTGCCACCTTTACCGCCGCGTACCTGAGCACGCGCTTCTTCACGGTCAGTTTTGGCTTCAGAGTGCTTGTTGCCTTTTTTGGCCGGACGCGCTGCCTTGGTGGTGCGGGTGCGACCACGACCGCCTTCGACTTCGCGATCGTTTTCGTCTTCTGCCTGACGGGCATGAGTTGAAGTGGTGACGTGATAGTCGCCCTTATCTTCTTCCTCTGGTTTTTCCCATTCAGCGGCTTTCTCTTCGGCCAGACGACGGGCTTCTTCCGCCGCGCGGCGCGCATTCTCTTCCAGCTTACGGCGCGCTTCTTCTTCCGCTTTACGCTTCAGTTCGGCGGCTTCAGCTTCACGACGGGCTTTGTCAGATTGCGCAGCCTTGGTCATTTCGTCGGTAGGTTGATTAGTCACTTTCTCATTTTCCGCTGCTTCACGCTTAGCCTTGTCAGCGGCTTCGCGCTTGGCTTTCTCTTCGGCTTCACGTTGCGCTTTTTGTTCAGCTTCGCGACGGGTTTGTTCTTCAGCCTCGCGACGCGCCTGCTCTTCCGCTTCACGCTGCGCCTCGGCTTCTGCTTCCGCCTGAGCTTGCTCAGCGTCGGCATCACCTTTCACGTATGTGCGCTTTTTGCGGACTTCGATTTGCACCGACTTACTTTTACCCCCGGTGCCTGGAATATTCAAGGTGCTGCGCGTTTTGCGCTGCAACGTCAGTTTGCCTGAACCGGTCTGACCGTGCTCACGATTCAGGTGGGACAGTAAGGTCTCTTTCTCTTGCTGGGATACGGCGTCGTTTTCAGACTTACGGATCCCTGCATCAGCAAATTGCTGTACCAGGCGATCGACCGGAGTCTGAATTTCGGCGGCCAGCGATTTTACGGTTACATCTGTCATGCTGTTCCTTCCTGTTATTACGCGTCATCGCCGAACCAGCAGATATTACGTGCAGCCATAATCAGCGCACCGGCTTTCTCATCATCCAGCCCTTCAATATCTGTCAGATCGTCAACACCTTGCTCAGCGAGATCTTCCAGCGTGCAAACGCCTTTTGACGCCAGGCGATACGCCAGCGCACGATCCAGGCCTTCAAGATTCAGCAGGTCCTCAGCAGGTTCCTGATTACCAAGGCTCTCTTCTTTCGCTAATGCCAGGGTGGTTAACGCATTTTTTGCTCGTTCACGCAGGGCTTCAATGGTCTCTTCGTCGAGGCCGTCGATTTCCAGCAGCTCGTTGATTGGCACGTAAGCCAATTCTTCCAGCGAAGAGAAGCCCTCTTCCACCAGAACGGTGGCGAACTCTTCGTCGATGTCGAGATGTTTAGTGAACATATCGATCGCTGCATGGGCTTCGGCCTGATGCTTCGCCTGCAGATCATCGACGGTCATCACGTTCAGCTCCCAGCCGCTCAGCTGGGATGCCAGACGCACGTTTTGGCCATTACGGCCAATCGCCTGAGCCAGATTGCCGGCTTCAACAGCGATATCCATGGTGTGATTGTCTTCATCCACCACAATTGACGCCACATCGGCAGGTGCCATGGCGTTAATCACGAACTGTGCCGGGTTGTCGTCCCACAGCACGATATCAATACGCTCGCCGCCCAGCTCGCTGGACACCGCCTGCACGCGCGCACCGCGCATACCGACGCAGGCACCGACCGGATCGATACGTTTGTCGTTAGTTTTTACCGCAATTTTGGCGCGTGAACCCGGATCGCGCGCTGCCGCTTTGATCTCGATAACTTCTTCGCCAATCTCCGGCACTTCGATGCGGAACAGTTCGATCAGCATCTCCGGTTTGGAGCGGGTAACGAACAGTTGCGCACCACGCGCTTCCGGACGCACGGCATACAGCACGCCGCGAATACGGTCACCCGGGCGGAAGTTTTCACGCGGCAGCATGTCTTCACGTACAATCACCGCTTCGGCGTTGTTGCCGAGATCCAGTGAAATGTTGTCGCGATTCACTTTCTTCACCACGCCGGTGATGATTTCGCCTTCCTGCTCGCGGAACTGATCGACCACCATCGCGCGCTCGGCTTCACGCACTTTCTGGACGATAACCTGTTTCGCGGTCTGCGTGGTGATACGGTCGAAGGTGACAGATTCGATCTGATCTTCAACATAATCGCCCAGATTGAAGGCTTCATCTTCAAAGCGTGCTGCTTCCAGCGTGATCTCGCGCGTTGGCTGCGTGACTTCTTCTACAACCACCCAGCGACGGAAGGTGTCGAAATCGCCGCTGCGACGGTCAATGCTGACGCGCACGTCGATTTCCTGCTCATACTTCTTCTTGGTCGCAGTGGCCAAAGCGCTCTCCAGCGCTTCGAAGATTTTCTCACGCGGCAGGGCTTTTTCGTTAGAAACGGCTTCTACTACAGCTAAGATCTCTTTGTTCATCCTGGTTAGCCTCAATCCGGACTTTTAAAAGTGGGGGACCAGGTTCGCTTTCTGAATGTTGCTCAGCGCGAACACTTCATCGTTACCCTCAACGGTTACCGTGATCATCTCGCCTTCGACAGACTTGATGATGCCCTGCCATTTACGGCGGTTCTGCACGGCCATACGCAGTACCAGGCTCACCTCTTCGCCAGCGAAACGCGCATAGTGCTCCGCGGTGAACAGAGGGCGATCGAGACCCGGTGAGGAAACTTCAAGGTTGTAAGCCACCGTAATAGGATCTTCCACATCCATTACAGCGCTGACCTGGTGGCTAACATCGGCGCAATCATCAACATTGATACCCTCTTCACTATCAATATAGATGCGCAAGGTTGATGTGCGACCACGAATGAACTCGATACCGACCAATTCGTAGCCAAGCGCTTCTACCGGAGCAGAGATCAACTCTGTCAACTTTTGCTCTAATGTGGACAAGCCCACCCCCAAGACATAAAAAAAGGGCCTAAAGCCCAGTGTTACGATTTCCTGATAACAAAAAACCCCGAAAATTCGGGGCTTTTTGTGACTGGACCCTGTATGCCGCGATGCGGCTTCGGCACACCATCCAGCAGAATTTTTTTCAAAACTGACTGCGGATGCGTCCGTCGATGCATACAGTATATTTGAAAAAGAACTCTAAGGGAAAGTGGTTGCGGGGGCCGGATTTGAACCGACGACCTTCGGGTTATGAGCCCGACGAGCTACCAGGCTGCTCCACCCCGCGTCCGAAAACGTGGCGAATATTACGCCGATCTTGCGAAAAATGCAAGTTATACTGAGATTTGGTACCGAGGACGGGACTTGAACCCGTAAGCCCAATCGGGCACTACCACCTCAAGGTAGCGTGTCTACCAATTCCACCACCTCGGCACTTCACTGACTGCGACGATACGATGTCGCTTTAGCGCTGACGATCTTACTGCGGGATATCATTGCCCGGCGTGGCCGGTTTAGCTGGCTGAGTCTGCTGTTGAGACTGAGCCGGCGCGCTGAGGTTTTCCCACTCGCTTCCTTTGGAGGTCTTGTTACTGTTCAGGTTGCCCAGAATCAGACTGATAATGAAGAACAGCGTAGCCAGTACCGCGGTCATGCGAGTCATGAAGTTACCAGACCCGGTTGAACCGAACAGCGTACCAGAAGCGCCTGCACCGAATGAGGCTCCCATATCAGCGCCTTTGCCTTGCTGCAGCATGATCAGACCAACGAGGCCAATCGCTACAATAAGGAAAACAACCAACAGAGCTTCGTACATAATCAACCTGTTTCCTTGCGCGTTATCCGCACAGTTAAAGCTTCAACCAATATTGACGGGGAGTCTCGTCATCACCCATCAGAAGCGGGTGTGAATACTAACCAAAGGCGCATACCTCTGCAAGCGCAATTTACACGAAGTTTTGCGATTGCGGAAAAAAGCGCCATCCCGGTGATTTTACAGGCGGAAAGCAGCAAACTGACCGCCCGTAACGCGGTTAAACCGCTTTTACCGCATCGGCAATTTTGTGCGCCAGTTCGGTCACCTGCGCCTCATCCTCGCCTTCCACCATCACGCGAATCAGCGGCTCGGTGCCGGATTTACGCAACAGCACGCGCCCGCGCCCGGCCAGCGTTTTTTCCACCTCTGCGGCAGCCGCTTTGACGCTGTCGCTCTCCAGCGGATCGTGGCTGCCGCTGAAACGCACATTCACCAGCACCTGTGGCAGCATCTTCATGCCGCTGCACAGATCGTGCAGACTCATGTGGTTGCGCACAATCGCAGTAAGTACTTGCAAACTTGCTACGATGCCGTCACCGGTGCTGATTTTATCCAGCAGGATCACGTGGCCGGAGTTCTCTGCGCCCATGCGCCAGCCCTTCTCCTGCATTTTTTCCAGCACATAGCGGTCGCCCACTTTGGCGCGGGTAAACGGAATCCCCAGCTGTTTCAGCGCCAGCTCCAGCCCCATGTTGCTCATCAGCGTGCCGACCACGCCGCCACGCAGCTGGCCCTGACGCAGCGCTTCACGCGCGATGATGTAAAGAATCTGGTCGCCATCCACCTTCTGTCCAAGGTGATCCACCATCATGATGCGGTCGCCGTCGCCGTCATAGGCCAGGCCGAGATCGGCTTTTTCATCCAGCACGCGCTGCTGCAGCTGACGCAAATCGGTAGCGCCGCACTCTTTGTTGATGTTCATGCCGTCCGGCTGCACGCCAATCGCAATCACCTTCGCACCCAGTTCACGCAGCACATTCGGCGCGATGTGATAGGTCGCGCCGTTGGCACAGTCCACCACGATCTTCAGCCCGTTCAGGCTCAACTCGCTGGGAAAAGTGCCTTTGCAGAACTCGATGTAGCGCCCGGCGGCATCGACGATGCGGCTGGCACGGCCCAGCTCAGCGGATTCGACGCAGGTCAGCGGCTTCTCCAGCTCCAGCTCAATGGCGGCTTCAACGTCGTCCGGCAGTTTGGTGCCTTCGGCAGAGAAGAATTTGATGCCGTTGTCGTCAAACGGGTTGTGCGACGCGGAGATCACGATGCCCGCCTCGGCGCGGAAGGTGCGCGTCAGGTAGGCAATGGCCGGCGTGGGCATCGGGCCGGTGAACGCGGCAGACAGCCCGGCAGCTGCCAGACCGGCTTCCAGCGCCGATTCCAGCATGTAGCCGGAAATCCGTGTATCTTTACCAATCAATACTTTGCGCGAGCCGGAACGGGCCAGCACTTTGCCGGCAGCAAAACCCAGCTTCAACACAAAGTCCGGGGTAATGGGCGCTTCACCCACTTTGCCGCGAATCCCATCCGTACCGAAATATTTACGATCGCTCATGCCTTTATCCTTTTGCTCTCCGTGTCGCCTCGACGATGCGCATCGCTTCGACAGTTTCTTTAACGTCATGCACGCGAATAATCTGCGCGCCCTGCATGGCGGCGATCACCGCGCAGCTCAGGCTGCCGGTCAGACGCTGTGCCGGACCGACGTTTAACAGCTGGCCAATCATCGACTTACGCGACATGCCCACCAGCAGCGGCAGACCGTGATGGTGAAAATCACTGAGATGCGCCAGCAGCTCATAATTGTGGCTGAGATTCTTACCGAAACCGAAGCCCGGGTCGAGCAGCAGACGCTCTTTTTTGATGCCGGCCGCTTCACAGCGGGCAATCTGCGCGGCGAAGTAAGCGTCCACTTCGCTTACGATGTGCTGATATTCCGGTGCCTGCTGCATGGTGCGCGGTTCGCCCTGCATGTGCATCAGGCATACTGGCAGACCAGTATCTGCGGCGGCCTGTAACGCACCGGGCTCGGACAGCGAGCGGATATCGTTAATGATGTGAGCGCCCACTCGCGCGGCTTCACGGATCACTTCTGCTTTTGACGTATCCACCGAAATCCACACTTCAAAGCGCTGCGCAATGGCTTCCACCACCGGGATCACCCGCGCCAGTTCCTCTTCCACTGAGACTTCATCGGCACCGGGACGGGTTGATTCGCCGCCCACATCGATAATCGTGGCACCGGCATTCACCATCTCGTTGGTGTGCGTGAGCGCGTCGACCAGCGTGTTGTGCGTTCCGCCATCAGAAAAGGAGTCCGGCGTGACATTTAAAATTCCCATCACATGGGGAAACGACAGATCGAGATGGGTATCACGGGCGTACAACTTCATGGCGAAAATCTCCCTGAGGAATCACTGGATTGTGGAATGTAAAAAACCCCGGACCAGCCGGGGTTTTTGCTTAGGAACAGGCCTGTTACTTGTCGAACTGTTCTGACATGGTGTTGCCTGGGTTTGGCGTACGCGGTTCATCAACCGGACGTGGCGCCTTTGGCGTACCGTTGCTGTCAGAGTTGTTGCTGCCTGGATCTTCCCAGCCTGCTGGCGGACGCACTTCGCGGCGCGCCATCAGGTCGTCGATCTGCGGTGCGTCGATGGTTTCATACTTCATCAGCGCGTCTTTCATCGCGTGAAGGATGTCCATGTTCTCACCCAGAATACGGCGTGCACGCTGGTAGTTGCTGTCAATCAGGTGCTTAACTTCCTGGTCGATGATGCGTGCCGTTTCGTCCGACATGTGTTTGGCTTTCGCCACTGAACGGCCGAGGAACACTTCACCGTCCTCTTCCGCATACAGCAGCGGACCGAGTTTTTCCGAGAAGCCCCACTGCGTCACCATGTTGCGCGCCAGGTTGGTCGCCACTTTGATGTCGTTTGAAGCACCGGTAGAAACGTGTTCCGCCCCGTAGATGATCTCTTCTGCCAGACGACCGCCGTACAGCGTTGAAATCTGGCTCTCCAGCTTCTGACGGCTGGCGCTGATCGCGTCGCCTTCAGGCAGGAAGAAGGTCACACCCAGCGCACGGCCGCGCGGGATAATCGTCACTTTATGCACCGGATCGTGTTCCGGCACCAGGCGACCAATAATCGCATGGCCCGCTTCGTGATACGCGGTGGATTCTTTCTGCGCTTCCGTCATCACCATGGAGCGACGTTCCGCACCCATCATGATTTTGTCTTTCGCTTTCTCGAACTCGACCATCGACACCACGCGCTTGTTGCCACGCGCAGCGAACAGCGCCGCTTCGTTGACCAGGTTCGCCAGGTCCGCACCGGAGAAGCCCGGCGTACCACGTGCGATAATCGCGGCATCAATGTCGGTTGCCAGCGGCACGCGACGCATATGCACTTTCAGAATCTGTTCACGGCCGCGCACGTCTGGCAGACCTACCACCACCTGGCGGTCAAAACGGCCTGGACGCAGCAGTGCCGGGTCCAGTACGTCCGGACGGTTAGTCGCGGCGATGACGATGATGCCTTCATTGCCTTCGAAGCCATCCATCTCAACCAGCATCTGGTTCAGCGTCTGCTCACGTTCGTCGTGACCACCGCCTAAACCGGCGCCACGCTGACGACCCACCGCATCGATCTCATCGATAAAGATGATGCACGGTGCCGCTTTCTTCGCCTGCTCGAACATGTCGCGCACACGAGATGCACCGACACCGACGAACATTTCTACGAAGTCAGAACCGGAAATCGTGAAGAACGGTACTTTCGCTTCGCCGGCGATCGCTTTCGCCAGCAGCGTTTTACCGGTACCCGGAGGGCCCACCATCAGCACGCCTTTCGGGATTTTACCGCCCAGCTTCTGGAAGCGGCTCGGCTCACGCAGGTATTCCACCAGCTCACCCACCTCTTCTTTTGCTTCGTCGCAACCCGCAACGTCAGCAAAGGTGGTTTTGATCTGGTCTTCGGTCAGCATACGGGCTTTGCTCTTGCCGAAGGACATCGCGCCCTTGCCGCCGCCGCCCTGCATCTGCCGCATAAAGAAGATCCACACGCCAATCAGTAACAGCATCGGGAACCAGGAAATGAAGATGGAAGCCAGCAGGCTCGGCTCTTCCGGTGGTTCACCCACAACTTTGACGTTTTTGGTCAACAGGTTATCGAGTAACTTGGGATCGTTGACAGGAATGTAGGTCGTGTATTTATTACTGTCTTTTTTGGTTACGTTGATCTCACGCCCGTTAATACGTGCCTCGCGGACCTGATCCTGGTTCACTTCCGACAGGAAGGTTGAATAATCAACCCTACGGCCATTCGACTCGCTGGGCCCAAAGCTCTGGAATACTGACATCAGCACGACCGCGATGACTAACCAGAGAATCAGGTTTTTCGCCATGTCACTCAAGGGATTAACCTCATATTACAACGGTGTTAACAGACAGCGTAGGGTACTATATATCCTTCAGACCTGGAATCGCGGCGCTGATGATTTTGCCTGTTTAGCCTGAAACTCAGAATTACGCATCAGAATAAACGCCGTTTCGCCTTGCTTTGATTCCGGTATGGAGGGCTACAGTTTGCGCCCTGTCGCCACAATGTACACTTCGCGCGAACGTGATCGCGAAGCGTCCGGCTTACGAATTTTCACTTTCGTAAACAGGGAGCGAATTTCCCGCAGGTATTCATCGAAGCCATCTCCCTGAAACACTTTCACTACAAAACTGCCGCCAGGTGCCAGTACATCCCGACACATTTCTAACGCCAGTTCAACTAAATACATGGAACGCGGGATATCGACTGCAGGCGTACCGCTCATGTTCGGCGCCATGTCCGACATCACCACCTGCACTTTCTGGTCGCCCACGCGCTCCAGTAACGCTTTCAACACCGCTTCGTCGCGAAAATCGCCCTGCAGGAAGTCAACGCCAACGATGGGATCCATCGGCAGCAGATCGCAGGCAATAATACGGCCACCCGAACCAATCTGTTGTACCACATATTGCGACCAGCCGCCGGGCGCAGCGCCCAGGTCAACCACGGTCATACCGGGTTTGAACAGCTTGTCACCCTGCTGAATTTCATCCAGTTTAAACCAGGCGCGCGAGCGCAACCCTTTTTTCTGTGCCTGTTGCACATATTTATCGCTAAAGTGTTCCTGAAGCCAGCGACTGGAACTGGCCGAACGCTTTTTACCCGTCATAATATTTCCAGTTAAATCGTCATCGTAGCGATAAATCAGCACGCAATGGGTCGCGTTGATTTGGCGATATACCCGAGATGGCGGTAGAATGAACCGTTTTCAATCCCTGAGTAAGCAAAAAATACGATGAATCTGAGTACCAAACAAAAACAGCACCTGAAAGGCCTTGCCCATCCACTGAAGCCAGTGGTCATGCTGGGCGGCAATGGCCTGACTGAAGGCGTGCTCGCCGAGATCGAACAGGCGCTCGAACATCACGAATTGATCAAGGTAAAAATTGCCTCGGAAGATCGTGAAACCAAGCAGCTGATCGTGGACGCTATCGTGCGTGAAACTAAGGCAAACAACGTTCAGGTCATCGGCAACGTGCTGGTGCTGTATCGCCCTGCCAAAGAGCGCAAAATTACTCTGCCACGTTAAGCGTACCGTTACGGCTCGTCCGACGGGCAGAGAAAGTGCCATGCTCCTGCATGGGATAAAAGGCCGCAGCGCGGCCTTTTTCCTTTCTTTACAATATGCAGCTGCGCATTTCAAAGCGTAGCAATATCTTAGATGTATTCCACTTTCAGCACTTCATATTCCACATCGCCGCCTGGGGTTTTGACAATAGCCACGTCATCGGCCTCTTTGCCCACCAGACCGCGCGCCATCGGCGAATTCACGGAAATCAGGTTCTGTTTAAAGTCCGCTTCGTCGTCACCGACAATCCGGTAAGTAAACTCTTCATCGGTATCGACATTCAGCACGGTGACGGTGGCACCAAAAATCACGCGGCCGGTTTTCGGCATGGCGGTCACGTCAATCACCTGTGCATTGGAGAGCTTGGCTTCAATCTCCTGAATACGCCCTTCGCAGAACCCCTGTTCTTCGCGCGCGGCGTGGTATTCGGCATTCTCTTTCAGATCGCCGTGCTCACGGGCTTCGGCGATAGAGGCGATGATGCGCGGACGCTTAACGGTTTTCAGTTCGTTCAGCTCTTCACGCAGCTTCTCAGCGCCTTTCAACGTCATCGGAATCTGATTCATTTTGGCTCCTCGTCATCTATCCTGGTTAACGGCGTCATCCTGACCGGTGACAGCAGAAGATCGGCTTCTGCGGCGCGTAACCTCTTTTCACAAGCAAAAGAATCCTGACCCGGAAAGCTTTCCGGGTCAGGTATCGGTTTTGCATTTTGATACGTATTTTACCCCAGAGTTCCCTGTGGGTCATTGTTTACTTTGCACCGTCCGGGGACATAGTATTGACGCCTTCACCCGTCAGTTACCGCGAGATTATGCGATTTTCACGACTTGTTACCGGATTAACCTGTGCGTTTATGCTGCAGGCACAAGCAGCACCCGTTGAAGAATACATGCAGTATTTGCCAGACGGCGCAAACCTGGCGCTGATGGTACAAAAAGTGGGCGCATCCACCCCGATAATCGACTATCACGGCAAACAGATGGCGTTGCCGGCCAGCACCATGAAAGTGATCACCGCGCTGGCGGCACTGCTGGAGCTTGGCCCGGACTTCCGTTTTCAGACCACGCTGGAGACCAAAGGCGCGGTCAGCGATGGCACCTTAAATGGCGACCTGGTGGCGCGCTTTGCCGGCGATCCGACGCTCAGCCGCCAGGATCTGCGCAATATGGTGGCGGCGCTGAAAAAGCAGGGCATCAACCATATCAAAGGCAATCTGGTGATCGACACCTCGGTGTTCGCCAGTCACGATATGGCGCCAGGCTGGCCGTGGAACGATCTGACACAGTGTTTCAGCGCCCCGCCAGGTGCGGCGATTGTTGATAAAAACTGCTTCTCGGTTTCGCTCTACAGTGCCAATACGCCCGGCGAAAACGCCTTTGTGCGCATCGCCTCTTACTATCCGGCGCACATGTTCAGTCAGGTGCGCACGATCGGACGCAACAGCGGTGACGGGCAGTATTGCGAACTCGATGTGGTGCCCGGCGAGCTCAATCGCTACACGCTGACCGGCTGTATGCGCCAGCGTGCGGAACCGCTGCCCCTGGCATTTGCCGTGCAGGATGGCGCCGCGTGGGCCGGCGAGATCCTTAAAGCGCAGCTGCGCGACGCCGATATTGATTACAGCGGCCATTTAGTGCGCCAGACGCAGGTGACGTCACCGGGCACGGTGCTGGCCTCGACGCAGTCCGCACCGCTGCACAACCTGCTGCACACCATGCTGAAGAAGTCAGACAACATGATCGCTGATACCGTGTTCCGCACCATCGGCCATCACTACTTTAACGTGCCGGGCACCTTCCGCGCCGGTTCGGATGCGGTCAGGCGTGTGCTGCGCGAAAAAGCCGGCGTCGACCTCGGCAACAGTATTCAGGTGGATGGTTCCGGCCTGTCGCGTCATGACCTGATCGCGCCGGATACCATGATGCAGGTGCTGCAGTTCATCGCCAAAAATGACGCCACGCTGAATTATATTTCGATGCTGCCGCTGGCGGGTTATGACGGCACGCTGCAGTATCGCGGCGGTCTGCACGAAGCGGGGCTGGATGGCAAAGTGTCGGCAAAAACCGGTTCGCTGCAGGGCGTCTATAATCTGGCTGGGTTCATCACCACGTCGAGCGGTGCGCGCGTGGCCTTTGTCCAGTTCCTCTCTGGCTATGCGGTACCGCCGGAAGACCAGAAAACGCGGCGGATTCCGCTGGTGCGCTTTGAGAGCCGGCTCTATACCGACATTAACAAGAACAACTAATGAAACTGTTGATCGTTGAAGATGATGCGTTATTACAATCGGGGCTGGCGCAGGCGCTGAGCAGCGAGGGCTACGCCGTGGATTGCGCTGGCAGCGCGGCGGAAAGCAACGCCCTGCTGCGCATCAGCCAGTACAGCCTGATCGTGCTGGATCTCGGTCTGCCGGATCGCGATGGCGCCACGCTGCTGCGCCAGTGGCGACGCGACGGCATCGCGGTGCCGGTGCTGATCCTGACCGCGCGCGATGCGCTGGAGGATCGCGTCGACGGGCTGGACGCCGGTGCCGATGATTACCTGGTCAAGCCGTTTGCGCTGGCAGAATTGCTGGCGCGGGTGCGCGCGCTGATCCGCCGCTATCAGGGGCACAGCGACAACCTGCTGCAGCAGGGCGATCTGACGCTCAATCTCAGCTCGCAGCAGGTGCTGCTGGAAAATCTGCCGCTGGAGATCACCCCCAAAGAGTTCGCCCTGCTCACCCGCCTGCTGATGCGCGTGGGGCAGAATGTGCATCGCGAAACGCTGCAGCAGGATCTCTACAGCTGGAACGACGATCCCGGCTCCAACACTTTAGAAGTCCACATTCATAATCTGCGCCGTAAGCTGGGGAAAGATCGCATCAAAACCGTGCGCGGCGTTGGCTACCGGCTGGAACTGCGCGAATGAACAGCATGCGTCAGCGGTTACTGATCATGCTGGCGCTGATTCTCCTCACCTGCCAGGTGATGAGCGCCATCTGGCTGTGGCACGAAAGCCGCGAACAGATCAGTTTCCTCGTCAATGAAACCCTGTCGGCCCAGGCGCGTAACGATCGTGTGGAGAATGAGATCCGTGAGGCCATCGCTTCGCTGTTGCTGCCTTCGCTGGTGATGGTAAGCCTGACGCTGCTGCTGTCGTTCTGGGCCATCAACTGGATTATCCGTCCGCTCAAATCGCTACAGGACAGCCTTGCCCACCGCTCTGCCGACAACCTGACGCCGCTGCCGATTTACTCCGAGATGGATGAAATCGTTGCGGTCACCTCCTCCATCAATCAACTGTTTTCCCGTCTCGATCACACGCTGCAGCAGGAGCGATTATTCACCGCCGATGCCGCGCACGAGCTGCGTACGCCGCTGGCCGGGCTGCGCCTGCATCTCGAGCTTCTGCATCAGCAGCAGGTGCCGCAAAGCGCCATGCTGATTGAGCGCATCGACCAGCTGATGCACACCGTCGAACAGTTGCTGATGCTGTCGCGCGCCGGTCAGGCGCTGGCGGGCGGCCACTATCAGCAGCTGCAGTGGCAGCGCGACATCATGCAGCCGCTTATGCCGGAAATGGCGGAACTGTACGCCCAGCGTCAGCAGACGCTGCACTGGCCCGACGGCGACGAGGTGCCGCAGCAGGGTGAAGCGGTGCTGCTGCGCCTGATGCTGCGCAATTTGCTGGAGAACGCGTCGCGCTACAGTCCGGAAGGCAGCAGCGTGCAGGTGAAGCTGCGTCAGGTACAACAGCAGGTCTGGGTTGAAGTGTGGGATCAGGGGCCGGGTATTGATGCCGATGCGGCAGAAGAGCTGACGCAGGCGTTCCGGCGGCGCGATCAACGCTATGGCGGCAGCGGCCTGGGCCTGAACATTGTGCTGCGAATTGTGCAGATGCATCGCGGCAGGCTGGAACTGGTGAACCGCGAAGACAGCAGCGGACTGGTCGCCCGCTGCTGTTTGCCAACGCAACTGATTGGCTGAGCGCCATCAGAAGTGGGTGTTGAGGCTCATATAGTAAGTACGGCCTGATTCGTTATAGGTATTGGCACCGGCACCGTAGAGATAAGCGCCGGTGGTGGCGTTACCGGTGGTTTGCGCATTGCCCTCACGGAAGTGGCGCTTATCGAACAGGTTATCGATGCCCAGCGTCACGCTGGCGTACTTATTGATATCGTAAGTACCGCTCAGGCCGACAATCGAGTACGGGCTCACTTTGTCGGTGGCGCTGCCGGTGACCGGCTGTCCTTTGTAGTCGTACTTCTTCGGCGTCTGGGTGCCGTACCACGTCAGGGTGGTTTGCAGCGACAGATCCTGCGTTGCCTGCCAGCTCAGCGTCGAGTTCAGCGTATACTCCGGAATGATCGACAGACGATCGCCGGTCTCCTTGTTCTTGCTCTGCAGCATGTAGGTAAAGTTGTTATTCCACATCACGCTGTCAGAGAAAGGAACATTGACCGTACCTTCCAGCCCTTCCACCACTGCTTTCGGCACGTTCTCCCAGCGATAGATATCCGTGGTGCCGTTAGAGGCTTTACCTGAAGGCGCATAGCCGGCTTCAATCTTGTTGCGGTAGTCGTTACGGAACCAGGTCAGACCGGCCTGATAACCTTCATGCTTCCACTCCAGCCCAACTTCTTTATTGATGCTGTTTTCCGCTTTCAGATTCGGATTACCCTGCAAATAGCAGGCGCCGGTGCTGGCGGCGCAGCCCTGGCCGTTGCTGTACAGCAGGTAGTTCGGGTTCGTCTGGTACAGACTCGGCGCTTTGTAGGCCCGGCCAATCCCCATCTTCAGCGTGAAGTCATCGCCCAGCCCCTGTGACAGGTTAAGCGATGGGCTCCAGTTGTTGCCAACGATGGAGTGATGATCGAAGCGCAGCGCCGGCGTCAGCATGGTGCTGTCGGTCAGCTCCATGTTGTCTTCGGCAAACAGGGAGAAAATCTCCGCCTGGGCATAAGGACTGCGGCCGGTGCTGGCGATGCCTGGCACGGCACCGTTGCTGGCGGCCTGGGTGGTCGACGAAGGATCTTTCATGCGCTGCTGGTTCCACTCGGTGCCCAGCGTCGCGGTCTGATTGACGCCCAGCTCAAACGGCAGGCTGATTTCACTGTGCAGCAGCACATCGTCCAGCTGGATGGTATTGAACCCGCTGTTGGAGAAGATCCCTTCCGTGCCACCCGCCAGACCTTCATTAATGCGCGTATTGCGGGTTTTCTCGTAGCGCGCCCAGCTGCTGGTGCTGATGCCGTTGTCCCACGCGCCGGTCCATTTCAGTGAAATATTCTGGCGATACAGACGGTTGGTTTCGTCGCCGTACAGGCTCTTCACCAGCGCGTTAGTGTTGGTGTTCTGCGTATCGCCCGCGTACAGGTTGCCCTGACGACTGTAACCGGCCTGCAGCTCCAGCGTCTGCATGGGGGCAAACGCCCAGCTTAGCAACGCATTGATGTCTTTGTTTACCGAGCCTTCGCGGCCTGCCGGGTAACTGCCGGCATAGCTGCCGGTGCGCGCTGCCGCGTGCCCTTCATTGATGTCGTACGCGTCGGCCTGGGTTTTGGCTAAGCCGCCATACAGCCGGAAGTTGAAGTCGTCGCCCAGCGGCCCTTCAAGGCTGAAGTTGGTGCGTTTGGTCGCCCCTTCCGATTTGTGTTCCGGCGCGTTGAAGTAGGTATTCCACGAACCGTGCCACTGCTGATCGCTGTACTTTTTGGTGATGATGTTCACCACACCGCCCGCCGCGCCGTTACCGTAGCGCACCGCGGCCGGCCCGCGAATCACGTCGATGTGATCAATCATCTCCGGCGGCACCCAGTTAGTATCGCCGCGCGTATCACGCTCACCGCGCCAGCCGAGACGCACCGAGTTACGGCTGGTGATCGGCATGCCGTCCACCATGATCAGGGTATTTTCCGGCCCCATGCCGCGAATATCGATCTGACGGTTGTTGCCGCGCTGGCCGCTGGTCGAGTTACCGGTCAGGTTAACCCCCGGCATGGTACGGATAATTTCTGAGACATCGCGCGCCGGTGGATGCTTTTTGATCTCATCGGCGGTGATGGTGGAAACCCCCGGTGCCTGCAGCGTCTGCTGCTGGGCCGTCACCATTAAGGTGCCACCGTCCATTGCGCTGGCGTCGGGAGAAGAGGCGTTGCTGGAAGTCGTCTTGCTGGAAGTCTCTGCTGCCCAGGCGCTGCCGGAAAGCAGTGAGGCGCTGAGCCCCAGTTCAATCAAAATAGCGAAGGTTAACCGCGAGTAATGCTTCATTTTTTTTCATTCCTGGAAGGCCAGTTCTGCGCCACAGCGGAGTGACTGGCGAGCCGGTGAGAAGATCCCTGTCTTTATCGCGCAGCCGTTCACACCTGGCAGGGCCATCCTTTGCTGAATCCCATGACTTACCGGGTGCCAGACGGAACGTGCGTGCTCATTTTGAGCGCAGCCACCCTATTGCAAATGCAAATAATTATCAATAGTATTATTTATCAATCCTATGTAAACCTCCCCGTACAGACGGCGACTGGCAGCCCCTATGACCTGGCGAAATGATGGAATTGGTAGCGAAGCCTGGTGGCAGGAGCAACAGACTCAGGGCATTCCGCGCATTGAGCCGCAGCAGGATGGCACCTGTCTGGTGACCTTCTTCTGGCGCGATCCGCAAGGCAGTGAAACCACCTCCCACACCCAGCGCGTGTGGATCAACATCACCGGCGTGACCGATCACCACCAGCGGCGCCCGCCGCAATCGCTGATGCGCGTCGCCAGTAGCGATATCTGGTACTGGCAAACTGTGCTGCCGTCACACTGGCGCGGCAGCTACTGCCTGATGCCGGATCGGCAGGCCAGCGATTTCAGCGGCGAGCCTGACATGCATGCGCTGCGCCACTGGTGGCGCGAAAAATTCCCTGCCGCGCAGGCCGATGCGCTCAATCCGCTGCGCAGCTGGTCCGGCGGACGCGGCATGGGCGTGTCACCGCTGCACCTGCCTGACGCGCCCGAACAGCAGGTGTGGCGTGCGGTGGATGAGGGCCGCGCCCCGGCGCTGACGCTGCAGGAGCAGCAGTGGGACAGCGCGCTGCTCGGCAATCGTCGCCGGGTGTGGCTGTACGCCACAGGCGAGGCGCAGCACGGCCCGCGTCCGCTGGCGATACTGCTCGATGGTCAGTTCTGGGCGCAGCAGATGCCGATCGCCGGCCCGCTGCAGCAGCTGACCGCCGCGGGCAAGCTGCCGCCGGCGGTCTACCTGTTTATCGACATCATCGATCGCGAACACCGCAGCCGCGAGCTGCCATGTAATCCGCAATTCTGGCAGGCAGTGCAGCAGGAGCTGTTGCCGCAGGTGGCACGCTGGATGCCGTACGATGCGCAGCCGGCGCGCACGCTGGTTGCCGGGCAAAGCTTCGGCGGTCTGGCCGCGGTGTTTGCCGCACTGCACTTTCCCCACACCTTTGGTAATGCGCTCAGCCTGTCCGGCTCCTTCTGGTGGCCGGAGCGTGGTAACCCGCATGGCTGGCTGCTGCAGGCGCTGGACCATGGCCTGGCACCTCGCCAGCCGCTGCGTTTCTGGCTGGAAGCAGGCCAGCGTGAAGGCCTGATTCTGCAAGCCAATCAACAATTACAACAACAACTTACCGCTGCCGGCTATCAGGTGCATTACCAGCCGGTAGAGGGCGGCCATGACGCGCTGTGCTGGCGCGGTGGCCTGCTCGACGGTCTGCAAGCTTTGTGGCGCAATCCAAATTCATTCATCACGCCAGACGTGAACCGGAGCGACAGTAAATTCTCTGATGAACGACACTATGATTGACCAACAAACTCTGCCGCTGGTGGCGGCGCAGCCAGGCATCTGGATCGCCGACCAGCTCAGCCGCCATCACAACGCCTTCGCGGTCGCGCACTTTGTCGAACTGCGCGGCGACATCAACAGTGCGCTGCTGGCGCAGGCCATCGTCGACGGCATGCAGGAAGCCGATACCCTGAATATGGCGTTCGGCGAAATCGACGGCGAGCCGCTACAGTGGCCGCAGCCGCAGACCTTCAGCCTGCCAGACATCGTTGATCTGCGCGGCGAAGCGGATGCCGCTGCCGCCGCGCGCGCCCTGATGCGTGCCGATATGCAGGGTGACCTGCGCGTGCTGAGCGGCGCACCGCTGTGGCACCATCGTCTGTTCCGCATCGGCGAGCAGCACTGGTTCTGGTATCAGCGCTATCACCATCTGGTGGTGGATGGCTTCAGCTTTACCGCGCTGACGCGCCGCATCGCCAACCTGTACAGCGCCGCCGTACAGCAGCAGCCGCCTGAGCCGACACCGTTTATTCCGTTCAGCGCCGTGGTTGACGAGTATCAGCGCTATCAGCAATCGGCGTCTTACACCCGTGACGGCGAATTCTGGCGCGAAAAAGGCCGCGCCCTGCCCGCGCCCGCCTCGCTGTCGCCACTGCCGCTGGCCGGTCAGAGCGCCAGCACCGATCTGCTGCGCCACAGCGTTACGCTGGATCGTCACCGCTTCCAGACGCTGACCAGCCAGCATCCACAGCACAGCGCCGCCGATCTGGCCTTTGCGCTGGTAGCGCTGTGGCTGGCTCGCCTCAGCGGGCAAAATGATTTTGCTGCCGGCTTCATCTTCATGCGCCGCATCGGCTCTGCCGCGCTGTGCGCCACCGGTCCGGTGATTAACGTGCTGCCGATGGCGGTGCATTACCAGCCGGGACAAACGCTCGGCGATCTCGCCGCTCAGCTGGCCGCGGAAGTGAAAAAAATTCGCCGTCATCAGCGCTACGATGCTGAACAGGTGCAGCGCGATCTCGGCCGCCCCGGCGATAGCGATCCGCTGTATGGCCCGGTGATCAACCTGAAGATGTTTGACTACCAGCTCGATTTCGCTGGCATTGAAGGCATCACGCATCAGCTGGCCTCCGGCCCGGTGCGCGACCTGGAAATCGCGATTTACCTCAGCGAGCACGGCGATCTGACGCTGGAGCTGCTGGCGAACGCGCAGCGCTATGCTGCCGAGACGCTGCAGCGCCATGCCAGCCGCTTTGCCCTGCTGCTCAGCCAGCTGGCCGAGCAGCCGCAGCGCGCGCTGGGCGAGCTCGATTTGCTGACGCCAGCGGAGCAGCAGCAGATTGCGGCCATCAATCAGACCGCCCATCCGCTGCCGGCGGAAACCCTGGCGTCGCTGCTGGCGCAGCAGGCGCAGCGCACGCCGGACGCACCGGCGCTGGCCGATGCGCAGCACCAGCTGAACTATCGCCAGATGCAGCAGCAGGTATTCGCGCTGGCGGCCGATCTCAGTGCGGCTGGCGTGCAGCGGGGTGATATCGTCGCCGTGGCGCTGCCGCGTTCAGTGCAGCTGTCGCTGGCGCTGCAGGCGATTGTGACGCTCGGGGCCGCTTATCTGCCGCTGGATACCGGCTATCCGGACGAGCGGCTACAGCTGATGCTGGAAGACGCCGCGCCCAAAACGCTGATTACCGCTGCCGCGCTCAGTGCCCGCTTCCGCGCCATCGCGCCGGTCAGTCAGCTGCACTTTGACACCCTGTACAATGCCGAACATGCACCGGCACCGGCCAGCGCGCCGACGCCGCAGGATGGCGCGTACATCATCTATACCTCCGGCTCTACCGGCCGGCCGAAAGGCGTGCTGGTCGGCCATCAGGCGATCGTTAATCGCCTGCTGTGGATGCAGGATCGTTATCCGCTGCAGGCGGATGACGTGGTGCTGCAGAAAACACCGAGCAGCTTTGATGTCTCGGTGTGGGAGTTCTTCTGGCCGCTGCTGGTCGGCGCGCAGCTGGTGATGGCGCCGCCGGATGCACACCGCGATCCGGAAGCCTTACAGCAACTGTTTGCCCGCTACAAAGTCACCACCACGCATTTCGTACCCTCGATGCTGGCGGCCTTTGTCGCGGCGCTCGACCACCCGGCCGCGATAGCGTGCTGCGCCAGCCTGCGCAACGTGTTCTGCAGCGGTGAAGCATTGCCCACCGATCTGTCGCGCAGCTGGGAAACATTGACCCGCGTGCCGCTGCACAATCTGTATGGGCCGACCGAAGCGGCCGTTGATGTCAGCTGGTATCCGGCGTATGGCGCGGCGCTGGCAGCCGTCGATGGCCCGAGCGTACCGATCGGCTTCCCGGTGTGGAACACCGGCCTGCGCATTCTTGATGCGCAAATGCAGCCGGTGCCGCCGGGCGTGGCCGGCGATCTCTATCTTACCGGCATTCAGCTGGCGCACGGCTATCTCAACCGGCCGGAGCTGACCGCCAGCCGCTTTATCGCCGACCCGTACGCCGCTGGCGAGCGCATGTACCTGACCGGCGACGTAGCGCGCTGGCTGGACAACGGTGCGGTGGAGTATCTCGGACGCAGCGATGACCAGCTGAAGATCCGCGGTCAGCGCATTGAGCTGAACGAGATCGATCATGCGCTGTGCGCCCAGCCCGGCATTGAGCAGGCGGTGACGCATGCGGTGGTGCTGGGCAGTGCGGCGGCACAGGGCGATGCGCGTCAGCTGGTGGGCTACGTGGTGGCGCCTCAGCCGGTGGATGGCGATGCGCTGCGTCAGGCGCTGGCACAGCAGC
>NZ_SDFT01000299.1:0-1207 GCF_004916815.1 Pantoea sp. R102 | reverse complement strand
CTGCTGCTGACCTTTGGCTGTATGTGGCTGCTGCGCCGTAAAGTTAACGCGCTGTGGATCATCGTTGGCTTCTTTGCCATCGGTATCTTTGGTTACTGGATCGGCCTGCTCGGTCTGTAATCTCACCGCCGGGAGTCAGACTCCCGGCGTTTTTTGAACGGTGTGACCTGAGCGCCAACGCTGAGGTCACTTCGGTTGAGGAAGAAGCCTGTATGTCACTGACTGACGCCCTGATTGCCCTGCTGATCGCCGCTCTCGCCCTGTTTGCGATTTACGACGATGTCATCCTGCCCCGCCGCAATGGACCGACCCGACTGCGCGTCACCCTGCGTCGCCGCCATAAAATCGACAGCGGCATCTTTATCGTGCTGCTACTGATTCTGCTGTGGAACAACGTCAGCCATCATGGCCCGCAGCTCACCACCACTTTGCTAATGGTGCTGTGCTTTATGGCTATCTGGCTGTTCTGGATCCGCAGCCCGCGGCTGCTGATGAAAAATGACGGCCTGTTTTTTGCCAGCGTGTGGATCGATTACCGGCGTATTCAGAGTATGAACCTGTCAGAGGATGGCATTCTGGTGATGCAGCTGGAGCAGCGTCGCCTGCTGATTGCGGTGAAACAGCTCGACGACCTGGAGAAAATCTACCATACGCTGGTGGAGGCGCGTTAAACGCGCTGCCACAGCGTCAGGGTGAAATCCGCGTCACAGCTGAAGGTGGCGCTGGAGGCCAGCTGCTGCCACACCGCTTCACGCGCACGCCAGGCAAAGGGGGTCATCTGCAGCAGGCTCACCGCTTCCGCCCCGTTCAGTGTCATCGTGTAGTGAAGGTTTTGCTGATCGATCTGTTCAAATCCCGCATAGTTTTTCTCTTCCGCCGTATGCAACTGCACTTCGCGATAGATCAACGCCTTAAACTGCTGCAGATGGTGCGGCCCCGGCGTCACCGTCAGCAAATAGCCGCCAGGCCTGATGACGCGGCTCAGCTCCTGCTCGTTACAGGGCGCGTAAATGCGCACGATGGCGTCCAGTGAACCATCGGCAAACGGCAGGCGCTGGCTGGAGGCGACACAAAAGTTAACCGCGCGATAGCGCTTTGCCGCCATGCGCACCGCGGCTTTAGCCACATCCAGACCGTACAGCTGGCTGTCGGGCAACGCGGCAGCCAGGGCGGCGGTGTAATAGCCTTCGCCACAGCCGATATCCAG
>NZ_SDFT01000298.1:0-1220 GCF_004916815.1 Pantoea sp. R102 | reverse complement strand
GGCCAGCGCCAGCGCTTCAGCGGTGATGCCGGTTTTCTCCTGGCCCATCAAAATACAGGTCGGTTTGGTGTAATCGATCTCGCGGAAATCGACCGCTTTGTCTGACAGATGGGTCGCCAGCACCTGCATGCCGCGATCTTTCAGATGGCGCACCGCATCAGCAATGTGGCGATGGGTTTTCACCTTCACCCAACTGTTACTGCCCGCCGACGCGGACACCATGGTGCGCATACGCACGCTGGGCCATACGGCGTGTACTTCGTGGATGCCGACGGCGTCGGCGGTGCGGATCACCGCAGAGACATTGTGCGGCTTATGCACCTGCTCCATGCAGACGGTGAGATCGTGCTGGCGCATGGCCAGCATCTCCTGGATACGAGCAAAACGTTGAGCGTTCATGCACTAATTACGGTTACGGTGAACTTTAATCACGTCCGGCATCACGCGGATTTTACGCATGATATTGGCCAGATGGACGCGATCGTTCGCGGTGAGGCGGATGAAGGCGCTGTAAACGCGGCCGTCACGCTCTTCGGTATTGAGGCTTTGAATATTCGAACCTGCGGTATTGATTGCCGCGGTCAGGTTGGCCAGCGCGCCCTGGTGGTTAAACATATCCACCTTAATCTCGGCGACAAACTCCTGATCGGTCACTTTATCCCATTCAACCGGCATGAATTTTTCCGGTTCTTTCTGGTAGCCGCGAATGTTACGGCAGGATTCGTGATGCACCACCAGCCCTTTACCGGGGCTGACGTGCGCGACAATCGGGTCGCCAGGAATCGGACGGCAGCACTTGGCGAAAGTGATCAGTACGCCATCAGCGCCCTTGATTGGCAGCTTTTTGCTGCGCTTACTGCTGCCAGATGACGGTTCGCTGCCGGATTGCAGCAGGTTCTTCGCCACCACCACGCTCATGGCATTGCCGAGGCCAATCTCCGCCAGCAGATCGTCGATGCTGGAGAGCTTCATACGCTCCAGCTCCTGCTGAATATTCTCCGCCGGAATCTCGGCCAGTTTTTTGCTGCCGCCGAGCGCGTGGCTCAACAGACGACGACCGAGGTTAACGGAATCTTCGCGCTTGAGGTTTTTCAGCAGCTGGCGAATTTTGGCACGCGCTTTTGAGCTCACCACAAAGTTGAGCCACGCGGCATTTGGCCGGGCGCCAGGTGCGGTAATGATTTCAATCGTCTGGCCGCTGGTCAGCGCCTGCGACAGCG
>NZ_SDFT01000297.1:0-2401 GCF_004916815.1 Pantoea sp. R102 | reverse complement strand
CAATCTCAACGCGCAGCTGGTGATCATGGATGAACCCACCGCCGCGCTGGCGGTCGCGGAGACGCAGAAAGTCCTGCAGCTGACGCGCCGCCTGGCGGAACGTGGCTGCGCTGTGGTGCTGATCAGCCACAACATCAGCGATGTGTTTGCCGTGGCCGATCGCATGGTGGTGTTTCGTCGCGGCCGCAAAATCGCCGAGCGCCGTCACGCGGACACCACGCCAGACGAAATCGTTGCACTCATTACCGGTGCGCATCCTGATGCGCGCATTTTCGAAAACACCTAAGCACTCACACCAGGGGAAATCATCATGCATCGCATTGCTACTGCTGTTTGTTCGCTGTCGCTGCTGGTATCGGGTTACGCCTTCGCGGCACAAAAGGTGGCCTTCGTGCCGCAAATCATCGGTATTCCCTATTTTCAGGCGATGGAGGCGGGCGGCAAGCGCGCCGCGCACGATCTCGGCGTGGAGTTTGTCTATAGCGGTCCGGTAGATACCAATCCGATGGATCAGCTGCAGATCGTGCAGAACCTGATTGCGCAGAAGGTCAATGCGATTGGCATCAGCGTGCTGGATGCCTCCAGTATTGCGCCGGTGATGGCGCAGGCGCAGGCGAGTAATGTGCATCTGTTCACCAGCGACAGCGATGCGCCCGACAGCGGGCGGCCGGTCTATGTGGCGCAGGCCACCGATGAGGGACTGGGCGATACGGTGATCGATGAGATGGTCAAACGCGTCGGCGAGCGCGGCAAAATTGGCATCGTCTCCGGCGAAGCCACGGCGTCCAACCTCAACAGCTGGATTGGCTTTATGCAGCAGCGGGTGAAAAGTAAATATCCGCACATTACGCTGCTCAAACCCCAGTACGCCGGCGGTTCCGCCAGCCGCGCGGCGCAAATCACCACCGATTTGATGTCCGCTAACCCCGATCTGAAAGGGGTGATTGCCATGGCCTCTACAACCTGTCCGGGCGTGGCGCAGGCCATCGAAACCGCTGGCAAAAACGGCAAGGTGATTGGCAGCGGTTTCTGCAGTCCGAACACCGCGCGCGCCTACCTGAAAAGCGGGGCGTTTGGCTACACCGTGTTGTGGGACCCGGAAAAGCTTGGCTATCTGACGGTGTGGGCGGGCAAACAGCTGATCGACGGGAAAGCGTTTGCCGCCGAAAATCACGTTCCCGGCTTTGCCCAACCGGTGACCTTTGACAGCAAAACCGGTGTGCTGCTGCTCGGCAAGCCAGCGGTGTTCACCAAAGATAACGTCGACCAGTTCAAATTCTGACGAGGCCTGTGATGCATATGACTTCGCGGGAAATCGTCCTGCTGGCGATCGCCGTGCTGGCTGGCGCCTGCTTTACGTGGTTTTCACCGTGGTTTGCTACCGCTGACAACCTGCTGACCATTCTGCGCAACAGCAGCGAACTGCTGTTGATCGCGCTGGGTATGACGCTGGTGATCGCCATGGGCGGCGTCGATGTGTCGGTGGGCGTGGTGATGGGCGTGGCCGCGTGGGGCGTCGGACAACTACTGATGCTGCAATCCCCGCTGCTGGCGGCGCTGGCCGGACCGCTTATTGGCCTGCTGGCAGGGCTGATCACCGCGCTGGTAGTGGTGATTGGCCGCATTCCGGCGATTGTTGGAACGCTGGGGCTGTTCGGCGTCTGGCGCACGGCGCTGTTTGTGCTGCTGGGCGGGCAGTGGCTTTCCGGTCTGCCAGGCGATCTGACGCATGCGCTGATGCGGCCGCTGCTGGGACTGCCGCTGCTGGGACTGCCGCTGATGGCCTGGCTGATTATCGCGGCCTGGGCGCTGGTGTGGCTGGCGCTGCGCCATACGCCGTACGGGTTATGGCTGCTGGCCGCCGGCAACTCTGAAGAAAAAGCGCGGCTGGCGGGCATTCCGGTAACCCAGGTGCGTGTCGCGACTTTTGCTCTCAGCGGCGTGCTGTGCGGCCTGGCCGCCACCTGCTACATCGCCACCTATCGTAACGTGGAGATGACAGTCGGCGGCACGCTGGCACTGGAGGCGATTGCCGCGGTGGTGCTGGGCGGCACGCGCATTACCGGCGGCTCCTGCAGTCTGCTCGGCACGCTGCTCGGCGTGCTGCTGTTGCGCATTCTGCAAAATGGCCTGCTGCTGATTGGCGTGCCCTCGCTGTGGCAAACCGTGGTCACCGGGGCGGTGCTGTTGCTGGTGCTGAGCAGTGAAGCAGCCAGTGGGCGGCTGTTATCGCTAAGGAGGCTGGCATGAAACTGTGGCGCAAAGCCCCCGATCTGACGCTGCTGCTGGCGCTGTGGCTGTTGCTGCTGGGCGCCATCGCGATTGTGCTGCCGCAGATGCTGGCGGCATGGTCGCTGACCTCCATCCTGCAGTTTGCCACGCTGCTGTCGCTGGTGGCGCT
>NZ_SDFT01000296.1:0-7189 GCF_004916815.1 Pantoea sp. R102 | reverse complement strand
GGCATGGACGGCGGCTGCGCCGGTTTCTCAACGAAATCGATTACATTGTTGTCCGCATCGACTGCCATCACGCCAAACGCGGTGGCCTCATGCAGCGGTACGGGCAGACAGGCGATGGTGCACTTAGCGCCACGATCGGCGTGGTCGAGCAGCATGCGCGAGTAATCCATTTTGTAGATGTGATCCCCGGCGAGAATCACGATGTACTGCGCGTTATAGCGGCGAATGATGTCGAGATTCTGCGTGACCGCATCGGCGGTACCGCGATACCAGTGTTCGGTCGAGGCGCGCTGCTGCGCCGGCAGCAGATCGACAAACTCATTCATCTCTTCGTTGAACAATGACCAGCCGCGCTGAATGTGCTGCGTCAGCGTATGTGACTGATATTGGGTGATGACGCCGATGCGCCGAATCCCGGAGTTGATACAGTTGGAGAGCGCAAAGTCGATGATGCGGAACTTGCCGCCAAAGTGCACGGCAGGCTTGGCGCGTTTGGCGGTAAGATCTTTCAGGCGCGTACCGCGCCCGCCAGCAAGGATCAGGGCAACCGTCTGTGTAGGGAGCTGGCGCGCCAGCATCAGGGGGTCGTTTCTATCTAATTTCACCATGTCTGACTCCTTATGATTGCTTTAGGAACACACACACGCCGTGTGCGGGCCCGTGCCAGACAGTTGTCAGGATGGGGTTATCTTCCCCGGCGAAAGGAGGAATGGCTCGCCATTCTCCGTCTGGTAAGGCAAGGTCACTCACCGAATCCGTGGCGTTTATCGTTAGTAACCAGCGGCCGGAGAGCAGGATCTGCAGTCTGTGCATCCCCTGTTCCCACTCATCCCTTTCCAGTGGTTTGCCGCTGGCATTCAACCACTGCACGTTGCCATCGCCCTCCTGCCACCAGCTGTCCTGCGTCAGCGCGGGAATATGCTGACGCAGCCGGATTAACGCGGCAGTGAAGTCGACCAGTCCAAAATCATCCTGTTGCCAGTTCAGCCAGGTGAGTGGGTTATCCTGACAGTACGCATTATTGTTGCCGTGCTGGCTGTGACCGCGTTCGTCACCGGCCAGCAGCATCGGCGTGCCCTGCGCCAGCAGCAGCGTGGTCAGCAATGCGTGCACGCTGCGCCGCCGCCGCTCGACCACATCGAAGTTGCCCTGCAGCCCTTCAAAACCATGGTTATGGCTGAAATTACTGCTGCTGCCGTCGCGATTATCCTCGCCGTTGGCCTGATTATGCTTCTGGTTATAACTCACCACGTCACGCAGCGTGAAGCCGTCGTGCGCGGTGATCAGATTAATGCTGGCGTGCGGCAGACGCGCCGCGCGCTGAAATACATCGCTGGAGCCGGCAAAGCGGCGGGCAAAATCACCGTTACTCAACTCACCGTGCAGCCAGTAGCGGCGCGCCGTATCGCGAAAGTGGTCGTTCCATTCGGCGAAGCCGGGCGGAAAGTTGCCCACCTGATAGCCGCCGGGGCCGATATCCCAGGGTTCAGCGATCAGTTTCACCTGCGACAGCACCGGGCAGGCCTGCATGGCCACAAACAACGGCGCATCCTGGCGATAATCCGGCGTGCGCCCGAGCACGCTGGCGAGATCGAAACGAAAGCCGTCAACGTGGCAGGTTTGCACCCAGTAACGCAGCGCGCCCAGCGCCCAGTCAAGCACCAGCGGATCGCTGAGGTTCAGCGTATTACCGCAGCCGGTCCAGTTGTGATATTCACCGTTATCGCCCAGCCAGTAATAGCTGGCATTGTCGACGCCGCGCAGCGACAGTGTCGGGCCAATCTCCTCCAGCTCGGCGCTGTGGTTGAACACCACGTCCAGAATCACTTCAATGCCCGCCGCGTGCAGCGCTTTTACCGCCTGCTGAAACTCCTGCAGCGGCGTCTGGCCCGCTTCACCCGCCGCGTAATGCGGATGCAGCGCCCACAGCGCAAACGGGTTGTAGCCCCAGTAGTTGCTCAGGCCGAGCCGTTGCAGGCGCGGTTCGCTGGCAAACGCGGCTATCGGCAGCAGCTCCAGCGCGGTGATACCCAGCCGGCGCAGATAGCTCACCATAGCAGGATGCCCCAGCGCCGCATATGTCCCGCGTAGCCTTTCCGGAATTTCCGGATGCTGCTGCGTCAGGCCGCGAACGTGCGCCTCGTAAATCACCGTCCTGCCCCACGGCGTGCGGGGCGCACAATCGTCCTGCCAGTCAAAATCGTCGGCGATCACCAGCGATTTGGGCGCAACGCCAGCGCTATCGGCATCATCCTGCTGCCACTCTCCACCCAGCAGGCGCGCGTCGTCTGGCACCGCGCCGCACACCGCTTTGGCACAGGGATCGACCAGCAGTTTGGCCGGATTGAAACGATGACCGCGCTCTGGCTGCCACGGTCCATGCACGCGGTAGCCATAGCGCTGCCCCGGCTTTAGCGCCGGAACATAGCCGTGCCAGATGTCACCGCTGCGCGCCGGCAGAGGGAAGCGTTGTTCACTCCCCTGTTCATCAAACAGGCACAACTCCACCCGCTCCGCGTGGCGCGAGAACAGCGTAAAGTTGACGCCGCGCCCGTCATAATGGGCACCCGGCGGTACCGGCTGGCCCGGCTGGAGCATCAATCGCCCTCCCGCACCAGCCACAGTGTGGCGAGCGGCGGCAGCGTCAGGCTTAGCGACTGCGCGCGCCCGTGGCTGGCGATGTCATCGGTATGTACGATACCGTGATTGCGCAGATCGCTGCCGTGATAATCATGCTGATCGGTGTTCAGCACTTCGCGCCAGCCGCCACGCTGATTCACGCCGAAGCGATAGTTGTGGCGCGGCACCGGCGTAAAGTTACTGGCGACAATCAGTTCGTTGCCCTCGCGGTCGCGGCGCACAAACACAAAGACCGAGTTTTCGTGATCGTCGACCACCAGCCACTCGAAGCCGCTGGCATCGAAATCGAGCTGGTAGAGCGGCGAAAAGTGGCGATAGCTGTAGTTCAGGTCACGTACCAGTCGCTGCACGCCGTGGTGCCAGTTATCCAGTCCCTCCAGCAGATGCCAGTCGAGGCTGGTGTCGTGGTTCCACTCGCGTCCCTGAGCGAATTCATTGCCCATAAACTGCAGTTTTTTGCCGGGAAAGCCCCACATCCAGCCGTAATAGGCGCGCAGGTTGGCAAACTTCTGCCAGGTATCACCCGGCATGCGGTCGAGGATCGACTTTTTGCCGTGGACCACTTCGTCGTGCGACAGCGGCAGCACAAAGTTTTCCGTGTAGTTGTACAGCATGCCGAAGGTCATCAGCTGATGATGGTAGCGGCGATGCACCGGATCGAGCTTCATGTAGTCGAGGGTGTCGTGCATCCAGCCAAGGTTCCATTTGAACCAGAAGCCCAGGCCGCCATCTTCGGATGGCCGCGTCACGCCGGGATAATCGGTAGACTCTTCCGCCACGCTGATGCTGCCGGGTGCGGCGCGGCCCAGCGTGCGATTGGTGTGGCGCAGGAAGGCGATGGCTTCGAGGTTTTCACGGCCGCCAAACTGGTTAGGCACCCACTCACCCTCTTTGCGGCTGTAGTCGCGATAGATCATCGACGCCACCGCATCGACGCGCAGGCCATCAATGCCGAAGCGCTCCATCCAGTACAGCGCATTGCCGGAGAGATAGTTGCTGACCTCGCGCCGGCCAAAGTTGTAGATCAGCGTATTCCAGTCCTGATGGTAGCCTTCGCGCGGATCGCTGTGCTCGTACAGCTCGGTACCGTCGAATTTGGCGAGGCCAAAATCGTCACTGGGGAAATGGCCCGGCACCCAGTCGAGCAGTACGTTGAGACCCGCCTCGTGGGCAGCGGCGATAAAGTGACGAAACTCATCGCGCGTGCCGAAGCGGCGCGTCGGCGCGTACATGCCGAGTGGCTGATAGCCCCAGCTGCCGTCGAACGGATGCTCGTTGATCGGTAACAGTTCGATATGGGTAAAGCCCATCTCTTTGACATAGGGCACCAGCTGTTCGGCCAGCTCTTTGTAACTCAGCCAGAAATTGTTGTCGGTGTGGCGACGCCACGAACCGAGATGCACCTCGTAAATGGAGATCGGCTGGTCAAAGCCGTTGGCGATTTTGCGCTGTGGCTGCATCTCCAGCTTCGGCGGCAGGCCGCAGATCATCGAGGCGGTCTGCGGGCGCATTTGCGCCTCGAAGGCGAACGGATCGGCTTTGATGCGCATCTGACCGTGCGCATCAATGATCTCGAATTTGTACAGCTGGCCATTAACCGCGCCGGGGACAAACAGCTCCCAGATGCCGAGTTCGCGGCGGAAACGCATCGGATGGCGGCGGCCATCCCAGAAGTTAAACTCGCCCACCACCGAAACGCGCTGCGCGTTCGGGGCCCAGACGGCGAAGCGCGTGCCGGCGACGCCATCAATGGTGGTGCCGTGCGCGCCGAGCGTTTCATACGGCCGCAGGTGCGTGCCTTCGGCCAGCAGCCAGGCATCCATCTCCGCCAGCAGCGGGCCAAAGCGGTAGGCATCGTCGATCAGGTTTTGCTGGCCGTGCCAGTTGACTGCCAGCTGGTAGCGAAACAGGTTTTTACGGCGCGGGATCACGCCGCTGAAGAAGCCGCGCGAATCAAGACATTTAAGCTGGGCGCATTTGCGGCCGGTGTTGGTTTCAATCACCCAGACTTCGGATGCATCCGGTAACAGCGCACGCACTTCGAGACCTTGTGTGGTCTGGTGCATCCCCAGTACTGAGAAGGGGTCGGCATAATTCCCGGCGAAAAGGGCATTGATCGCATGGCGATCGGGAAGCTCTGACATGACTTTCTTCCTATGATTTTTTGCGCAGGCGACCGGAGAGACAGGATTGTCGCTATAGGTGCGCTGCTTTTCATGAGCCATACATACAGCAGCAAGGAAGGACACCCTCCGTGGGAAAGATCCTGGCCGTGTACAACAACTATTCCATTCGCAAAGTAAAAACAGTTAACAACCGGCACATCACTGTTAAATCATAGCTTGGGGTTGGCAGAAGCCAGGGTGGAACGCAAAAAATTGTTATCGGGCGAGCAAAAAGGGGAAGCTGATCACTTGTCGGGCGCAATTTGGGTTAAGTTTTGCACTCCCGTGGAAAGAAAAAAGGCCGGGAAACCCCGGCCTGTCTGGATTCGCGCTGCGCTTAGTCGATCAGCAAACGCAGCATGCGACGCAGCGGTTCGGCAGCGCCCCACAGTAACTGATCGCCGACGGTGAAGGCCGACAGATACTCCGGCCCCATGTTCAGCTTACGCAGACGGCCCACCGGCGTGGTCAGCGTACCGGTCACCGCAGCAGGCGTCAGTTCACGCATGGTGATGTCGCGATCGTTCGGCACCACTTTCACCCACTCGTTGTGCGCGGCCAGCAGCTGTTCGATTTCGTTCAGCGGCACATCTTTCTTCAGCTTCAACGTGAACGCCTGGCTGTGGCAGCGCAGCGCGCCGACGCGCACGCACAGGCCATCGACCGGAATGGTGTGACGGGTCGAGAGAATTTTGTTGGTTTCCGCCTGGCCTTTCCACTCTTCGCGGCTCTGGCCGTTATCCAGCTGCTTGTCGATCCACGGGATCAGGCTGCCGGCCAGCGGTACGCCGAAGTTGTCGGTCGGCAGCGTGCCGGAACGGGTAAAATCAGTCACGCTGCGCTCGATGTCGAGAATGGCGGAGGCCGGGTTTTGCAGCGAAGTCGCAACGTGGTCGTGCAGCATGCCCATCTGGGTCAGCAGTTCGCGCATATGGCGCGCGCCGCCGCCGGAGGCCGCCTGATACGTCGCGACGGAGGCCCACTCGACCAGGTCGTTAGCGAACAGTCCGCCCAGCGACATCAGCATCAGGCTGACGGTGCAGTTACCGCCGACAAAGGTTTTGATGCCGCTGTCGAGGCCCTGACGAATCACCTGATGGTTGACCGGGTCAAGAATAATGATGGCGTCATCTTTCATGCGCAGCGTGGAGGCCGCATCAATCCAGTAGCCCTGCCAGCCGCTCTCGCGCAGCTTCGGGTAGACTTCACTGGTATAATCGCCGCCCTGGCAGGTAATGATGATATCCAGCGCCTTCAGCGCCTCAATATCAAACGCATCCTGCAGCGCACCGGTCGACTTACCGCCAAACGTCGGCGCAGCCTGACCCAGTTGCGAAGTGGAGAAGAAGACCGGATTGATCACATCGAAATCGCGTTCTTCGCTCATACGTGACATCAGCACAGAGCCGACCATGCCACGCCAACCAATAAAACCTACATTCTTCATTTTCTGTCCGTCTCAGGAACTCGGGCCGGGGCCTGGGTGGTGCGAAAAAAGACCAGCGCCAGCAATGCGCCAGTCTGCGTAATAATCAGGTTTACCTATGACCCACAACTCTACAAAATGCAGCACTTCTGGCAAGTGAATTAATTCGATTGCGCTAACTTTTTCAGCAGTACAACTTATAACGGCTGTGGCCGACCTGAAGGGATGGTTTACCTCTGATGACTGAAATGATATCCGCGACCATATTGTTGCTGTTGATTATGGACCCGCTGGGCAACCTGCCGATTTTCATGTCGGTGCTGAAGCACCTGGAGCCGAAGCGCCGCCGCGTAGTGCTGATGCGCGAGATGCTGATCGCCTTGATTCTGATGCTGCTGTTCCTGTTCGCCGGTGAACGCATCCTGGCGTTTCTTAATCTGCGCACCGAAACGGTATCGATTTCCGGCGGCATCATTCTGTTTCTGATCGCCATTCGCATGATTTTTCCGTCCGGCGAGACCAGCACCAGCGGCCTGCCCGCCGGCGAAGAGCCGTTCCTGGTGCCGCTGGCGATCCCACTGGTCGCCGGGCCCTCGCTGCTCGCCACCCTGATGCTGCTGTCACACCAGTATCCCAATCAGATGACGCACCTGGTCGGCGCCCTGCTGATTGCCTGGGGCGTCACGGTAGTGATTCTGCTGATGTCCGGCCTGTTCCTGCGCCTGCTGGGGGATAAAGGCGTTAATGCGCTGGAGCGATTAATGGGTTTGATCCTGATTATGCTGGCGACGCAGATGTTCCTGGACGGGATTCGGGTTTACCTGAAACTGTAATGTTTCGCGTTTGCGGTCGCCATGAATGGCGACCCTACAAGATTATTGCGCGTTTTTACAGAGGGTGCATTTATGGGGGAACCCTTGACCGTTGAGCGTTTACGGTCGCCATGAATGGCGCCCCT